>JACCVZ010000137.1 GCA_013697905.1 Nocardioidaceae bacterium | reverse complement strand
GAGTGGAACTCGTAGAACGCGCGCCGTGCAGGACTCATCTCGGCATGGTTCTCCCAGGCCTCCGGGATCATCATCAGCACCGCATGCGGAAGTGAGCGCCCGCCGAGGTGCAGGAGCTCCAGTGCCTCGTCGAAGGAAGCCGAGTCGGACGCGTCCGGCGTACAGATCGGGAAGATGCGACTCAGCTCACCGGCGCCCCCGCTGAAGAGAGCGCTTGCGATCATTTCTTCGCGGGCCCGCATCCAGTTGCGGTTTCCCTTGACAGTGTTGATTTCACCGTTGTGGGCGATGAAGCGGTAGGGGTGAGCCAGCGGCCAGGACGGGAACGTGTTGGTCGAGAAGCGCGAGTGCACGACCGCGAGCGCAGAGGTCACCCGCTCGTCGGTCAGGTCGGGGAAGAACGTATCGAGCTGGCCGGTCGTGAGCATTCCCTTGTAGCACAACGTGCGCGACGACAGGGACGGGAAGTACACACCGGTGTCGTGCTCGGCACGCTTGCGCAGCACGAAGGCCATCCGCTCCAGCGCCATGCCGAGCACCCGGCCGGACTGACCCGCGACCACGAGCTGTTCGAACGACGGCATGCAGCCACGTGCAGTCTGGCCGAGCAGGTCGGGGTCGGTGGGCACGGGGCGCCAGCCGACGACCCTCAGCCCCTCCTCAGTGGCCAGGTCGGCGATGTGTGCCTTCGTCTTCGCGATCTCCTCGTCGGCTCCGGGCAGGAAGGCTGTGCCCACGGCATAGCTGGCGACCGGTGGGAGGTCGAAGGTACAGACATCGCGCAAGAACGCGTCTGGGATCTGGACGATGATGCCGGCTCCGTCACCGGAGTGCGGCTCAGCGCCGGAGGCACCGCGATGGTCGAGGTTGCGGAGTGCGGTCAGGGCTTTGACGACGATGTCGTGGGAAGCGACACCCGTGAGTGTCGCCACAAAGGCGACCCCGCAGGCGTCATGCTCGTGTTGCCCGTCATAGAGGCCCTGGGGCGGCGGGACAGCTCGCATGGGCAGGTCTCCCGTCGTCGTCCATCGACGATGTCGATGGAGGGTGTGCTGGCAACGGGACGACGTTGGCCCAGATGTTGCGGCGAGACTACACGAGGCTGCCCATGACGATCAGCCAGTCGGTCACCACCTGAGACGTGTCGTCGCGCCCGTGCTGCTAACCGTCCACCAACAAGCCGCGCATCGGCCCCTCAAGACGGTGGGTCCGCCGAGACACGCTGGGCAACAACGTCAACCGGTGCGTGCGCTCCAAACCGGCTTGGTCCCTTCGAGCCTGCTCCTGCGCCGTCGGCCGCCAGACCTCATCGATGACCCTGCACGGTTCCTGGTCGATCGCCTCGATCGGCCGCTCGGTGTGCTCCGACCACAGTCGTAGCCGCGTCTCGCGCGCCAGTGCGGGGTCGCATGTGGCCACGTTCATCTCGGTGTCGTTGAACAGTGAGTGCTCGTTGAGGTTCGCTGAACCGATGGTGAGCCATCGGTCGTCGATGACACCGACCTTCGCGTGGACGTAGACGGAGGCCTGCTCGTCGCCCCCGTTGGCGCTGATCGTGGTGGCGAGCAGCCGCCCGGCGCCACCGTCCGCGTCCATCAGCCGTCCGAGCTGACCGCGCGTCGTGTCCGCACCGTTGCTCGGTTTGGTGGGGAGCAACAACAAGATCCTGAAGTCGTCGGTGGGCGGATTGGTGAGCCGATCCGTGAGCACGTCCACGACCTCCGGGGACCACAGGAACTGGTTCTCCAGATAGATGAAGCGCTCGGCCAGGCGCAGCGCACGCAGATACGCATCGAGGATGGTGAACTCACCGCGAGGTGCGAAGTCATAGGTCCCCTCTGGCACCGTGCGCAGCACCTGGACCTCCGAGTCCCCCGCCGGAGAGGGTTCTTCGACTGGGGGAAGCTGGTCCCCGGTCACCTCGCCCCAGCGCTGGCCGAAGTGGTCCGCCACGTCGGCGACCGCGGGACCCTGCAGCCGTACGGCGGCGTCGTGCCAGCCGAGCGGTCCGCGGGGCGGATGCACCGGCTCATCGTGACGGTCACCCTGCAGAGCCGTGAAGTCGATGCCCCCCACGAAGGCCACAGTTCCGTCGATGATGACGATCTTCTCGTGGTGGCAGTGCAGGGTGCGCTCTCGGTTGTCCAGCGCGCACTGGACGCGGCTGTCTCGGATGAACTCCGCACGTGCCTGACTCACCATCCGCCGGGTGGGTTGGAAGGCAGGAATCGGCGGGCCGGCCCAGAGCAGCAGCCGGACGGGAACACGTTCGGCCACGTCGGCGAGCAGGTCCCGCAACGGCACCGCGTCAGGTCCGCGGGTCAGCTCGAAGTCAGGACTCGCATGCCAGCCAGCGATATGCACCGACTCCCGCGCCCCCTGGATCGCGGCGTCCATGGCGGCGAGCGCTTCAGCACCGTCGATCAGCACGTCGACTTGATTGGCGCCGCGGACCCGCGCACGTCCCGACCACCACCTGCCGTCGGTCGCCTCATCGAGCGACGTGTCCCAACCGAGTCGCCGCAGCCGTCGCCGGTGGTACCACCGCAGCTGAGCCTCGATCAGGTCGCCAGCCCGCTCGTCCAACCGGTCAAACCATCCAGATGCCATGGCTGCATCGTGGCACAGCGCCTTCTCGGGAGCGCTGGCCCCGCGGCGCCCTTCAGGCCAGGCTGGAGCCGGACCGGCCCACGCTCAGCCGAGGCTGCTGCCGACGAGGTCCCCGATGAAGAACGTCAGCCCGGCTGCCATGCCACCCAGCAGCATCTGGCGGACGCCGCCATACCACCAGGTGCGGGTCGTCACGGCAGACACGATCGCCCCACAGGCGAACAACGCAGCAAGGCTCATGACCAGCGCCGGCCACAGCGTCTCGGCGCCGAGCACGTACGGAAGCACCGGCAAGGCTGCCCCGATCGCGAAGGCGATGAAGGACGAAGCCGCAGCCACCACGGGCGACGGCAGATGCTCGAGGTCCACCCCCAGCTCCTCGCGCGCATGAACCTGCACGGCCAGCTGAGGATCCAGGTGCACCTGGGCGGCCACCTTGTCGGCGAGGTCGCGCTCGATGCCACGGTCGACGTACATCTGCGCGAGCTCAGCCTGTTCGACGTGGGGCTGGGCCAATATCTCGAGTCGCTCGACCTCGATCTCCTTCGCGGCGTACTCCGCCTGGCTGGCGACCGAGGTGTACTCCCCTGCCGCCATCGAGAACGCGCCGGCAGCCAGGCCCGCGAGCCCCGCCAGCACGACCGTGTCAGAGTGTCCACCCTGGGTGCCCCCCACCACACCGGCGATCAGGGCGAAGTTGGACACGAGGCCGTCCATGGCGCCGAAGACTGCCGGCCGTAACCAGCCGCCGGACACGTTCGGGTGCTCGTGGTTGATCGTCTGCTCGTTCGGTGCGGTCGGAGGATGCTCAGCCATGACGACCATTGTCGTCACCGACGAGCGGAGGAAACGTCTCAGGTCTGCCTAAGTCCGCTGGTCCGGTTTGGTTGGCTCGTCGGTGGCGGCCTCGGCCTCGACACTCGCCGATGGGCCGGTTGCCTCGTCCTCAGCATGGTCTGCGGGGACCGCGGCCAGGTCTGCTTCCCCGTCGGGCACCGAGTCCAGGTCTTCGTCGTCGGGGCACGGCTCCACGTCGTCCTCGCGCCCGGGGTGCCGCTTGCCGACGATGACAAAGTATGCCGCCGCCAGCAAGAAGACGATGACGCAGGTGAACACGTTGAGCCGGACGCCGAAGAAGGCGTTGGCGGTGTCGACGCGAAGATACTCGATCCAGACGCGTCCGACGGTGTAGGCCATCACGTACAGCGCGAAGGCCCGCCCGTAGCCGAGCCTGAAGCGGCGTTCGGCCCAGATCACCACCGCGGCGACGCCAAGACACCACAACGACTCATAGAGGAACGTCGGGTGGAACGTTTCCTCGTCCTGCATCGACACCGGCAGCTGACCGCGGTGTTCGGTGTCGATTTTCAACCCCCATGGCAGCTTGGTGGGCTTGCCGTACAGCTCCTGGTTGAACCAGTTGCCCCAGCGACCGATCGCCTGGGCGAGCACGATGCCGGGTGCCAGCGCATCGGCGTAGGCCCGGAACTTCAGCCCACGCCGGCGGCAACCGATGTAGGCACCGAGCGCACCGAGCGCGATCGCACCCCAGATGCCCAGCCCTCCGCGCCAGATGTAGAGCGCCGTGACCGGGTTCTTGCCCGCCGCGAAGTACAGCTCCGGATCGCTGAGCACGTGGTAGAGCCGACCGCCGACAAGTCCGAACGGCACCGCCCAGATGGCCACGTCACCGACGGCGCCGGCGCTGCCGCCGCGCTGCCGCCAGCGTCGGTCCCCGATCCAGACCGCGGCGATGATGCCGAGGATGATGCACAACGCGTAGCCACGGATCGGGAGCGGACCGAGATACCAGATGCCTTGGCTGGGGCTGGGGATGAAGGCAAGTGTGGTCATGGCGCCTGCAACCTACCTGGCGTCACCGGCCGGCTCACGACCCGGCCAACGCCGTGATGTCGTCGACCATGTCGCCGACCGAGGTTCCCTCGGTCCACAGCACCGGCGCCCGGTCGCCCCTAAAGGCAATCACCTGTGCGCCATGGCCGACGTCGTACCCACCGCTCGGCAGCTTCTTCTTGCCCTCGATCGCAACGCCCATGTCGTCGGCCGCTCGTACGATCAGGGCGAGGTCGCCGGTCAACCCCACGAACTCGCCGTCGAAGCGGTCGAGGTAATCGCGCAGCACCTCCGGCGTGTCGCGCGCGGGGTCTGTGGTGATGAAGACCATCTGCGTGTCGCCCCGGACCTCATCGGGCAGGTGCGACAGAGCCGACGCGACGTCGCTCATCACGAGCGGGCAGACGTCGGGACAGTGTGTGTAGCCGTAGAAGACGAGGGTCACCGGGTAAGCCGTGTCGGAGACGAGGTTGAAGTCGCGACCGTTGGTGGCGGTGAGCGTGACGTCGGGCATGTCGTACGGCGCCGCGGGTTCCGCGCCTCTGTACCGGCCGTCCTCGACGTCGGAGATGAGCACGCCTCCAGGGTTGTCCGGTTGCGGCTGTCGGGGATCGCCGCCTCCGCAGGCCGTCAGGCACAGCGCAGCGAGAGCCAGCACGGCGCTGGCACTAAAGCAGGGCGTCATCGGTGTGTACAACCGAACCACGGGGCTCAAAGTTCCCCGTGCACACCGCGCGCCAGGTCATGGGTCAGGTCGGTGACGGCGGCGACCGCACTGGCTGGCTCGGGAGCGTCGAACGCAGCGCGCACCAAGGCGCTGCCGACGATGACGGCGTCGGCGTACTGCGCGACGACTGCGGCCTGCCGTCCGTTGGACACCCCCAACCCAACGCCGATGGGCAGGTCGGTCACCTCGCGGGTCCTGGCGACGAGCTGGGGCGCCACGCTGCTCGTCTGCTCGCGGGCGCCGGTGACACCCATCACGGCGGTGGCGTAGACGAAGCCCCGGCAGTGGGCGGTCGTCATCTCCAGCCGAGCCCGCGTGGAGGACGGCGCCACCAAGAAGACCTTGTCGAGGCGATGGGCGTCGGCGACCGCGATCCACTCCTGTGCCTCGTCGGGGACCAGGTCGGGTGTGATCAGACCGGCTCCGCCAGCAGCGCCGAGCGCGGAGGCGAATCGCTCGACGCCGTACCGCTCGACCGGGTTCCAGTAGGTCATCACCAGGGTTGGCACGTGCTCCGCGGATGCCTCCACAACTCGGAAGACGTCGTCGATGCGGGTGCCCGCGGCGAGCGCCATGTCGGCAGCCGCCTGGATGGTCGGTCCGTCCATCACCGGGTCGGAGTAGGGCAGCCCCACTTCGACCACGTCGACCCCACCCTTGACCATGGCTCGGACCAGGTCGATCGAGACGTCGACGCTCGGGAACCCCGCCGGGAGGTAGCCGATGAGGGCGGCGCGCCCCTCGCTCCTCGTCTGCGCCAACGTCGGCGAGACACCTCCCGTCACGGCCCGTCCCCGACGCTGTCGTCGACCGCATCGTCGACGACGTCGTGGAGCACATCCTCGACGTCGAGGAGGTTGAACCAGGTCCCAGCGGTCACCATGTCTTTGTCCCCCCGGCCGGACAGGCAGATCGCGAGGGTGGCTTGGTCGCCCAGCTCGTGAGCGACGTCGTAGGCACCAGCGAGGGCGTGGGCACTCTCGATCGCGGGAATGATCCCCTCGGTCTTCGCCAACATGAGCATGGCGTCCATCGCCTGCGCGTCGGTGATCGGACGGTACGTCGCACGACCGGTCTCGGCCAGCCAGGCGTGCTCCGGCCCGACACCCGGATAGTCGAGCCCCGCGGAGATCGAGTGCGACTCGACCGTCTGCCCGTCGTCGTCTTGAAGCAGGTAGGACCGAGTGCCGTGCAGCACGCCGATCTGCCCCGCCGTGATCGTGGCGGCGTGCCTGCCGGTCTCGAACCCTTCACCGCCGGGTTCGAACCCGTAGAGCCGCACGCCCGGATCATCGATGAACGCGGTGAACATGCCGATGGCGTTGGAGCCGCCACCGACGCAGGCGAGTGCGGCGTCGGGGAGCCGGCCGAGCAGCGCCAGTGACTGAGCGCGCGTCTCGTCGCCGATGCCTCTGGTGAAGTCTCGGACCATGGCGGGGAACGGGTGCGGACCGGCGGCGGTGCCGAACAGGTAGGCGGTGTGGTCGACGGTCGCAACCCACTCGCGGATCGCCTCGTTGATGGCGTCCTTGAGCGTCCGGCTGCCGGTCGTGACCGTCATGACCTCCGCGCCGAGCATCTTCATCCGGGCCACGTTGAGCGCTTGCCGCTCGGTGTCGACCTCGCCCATGTAGACGCGGCACTCGAGCCCCAGGTACGCCGCGGCGGTGGCGGCGGCGACGCCGTGCTGACCGGCCCCGGTCTCGGCGATCACCCGCTTCTTGCCCATCCGCTCGGTCAGCAGCGCCTGACCGAGCACGTTGCGGATCTTGTGCGCCCCTGTGTGGTTCAGGTCCTCGCGCTTGAGCAGCACCCGGGCGCCGACGACCTCGCTGAACCGGGTGGCGTCGTACAGCAGACTCGGCACGCCGGCGTACTCGCGCAGCAGACGCTGGAGCTCAGTGGTGAACCCCTCGTCGGCCATCGCTTCGCGCCAGGCCTGCTCGAGCTCGTCGAGAGGGGCGATCAGCGCCTCAGGCATGAAGCGGCCACCGAATCGACCGAAGTGGCCGTGCTCGTCTGGCTGGGAGCTCATGGCGGTCAGTGCCTTTGTCTGAGGGCCGGATGCGCTCCGGCAGCGACCAGGTCGGCCACTGCAGTCCGCGGATCCTTGCCGGTCACGAGGGACTCGCCGACCAGGACGACGTCCGCTCCGACCTGGGCGTACTCGAGGACGTCGTGAGGCCCCCGGACACCGGACTCCGCTACCCGCACGACGTTGTCGGGCAGCAGCGGGGCCAGTCGCGCGAACGCGCCGCGGTCGACCTCCAGCGTCTTGAGGTTGCGGGCGTTGACACCGATCAGGTCTGCTCCGGCGCTGAGTGCCCGGATGACCTCCGGCTCGTCGTGGACTTCGACGAGCGGAGTGAGGCCGATCGACCTGGCGCGATCGACCAGGCAGCCGAGCTCGTTGTCGTCGAGAGCGGCCACGATCAGCAGCGCAAGGTCAGCGCCGGCGGCACGCGCCTCCCAGAGTTGGTAGCTGGTGGCGATGAAGTCCTTGCGCAACACCGGGATGTCGACCGCAGCGCGGACAGCCCGCAGGTCGTCGAGCGTGCCTCCGAAACGGCGCTGCTCGGTGAGGACGCTGATCGTCGCAGCCCCGCCGGCTGCGTACTCCGCCGCCAGCGCCGCCGGGTCGGCGATAACGGCGAGTGCGCCCCTGCTGGGACTGGCCCGCTTCACCTCGGCGATGACCGACACACCCTCACCGCGAAACCGCGGCATCGGGTCGATGGCCGGGTCACGTCGAGCAGCAGCCTGCTTCACCTCGTCGATGCTGACCGCGGCTTGCCGCACCGCGAGATCCTGGCGGACGCCGGTCATGATCTCGTCGAGCACAGACATCACTACCGCCCACCCAGGCCCATCGCCTGCATGACCTTCCCGACGATGCCGGACACCAGCAGCAGCCCCACCCCGACCCAGAACGTCGGCCAGCTTCCGATCACGAGCCCGACCGCACCGACACAAAAGCCCAGCAGACAGATCACGACAGCCGTCCAGGCTGCAGGCGTGGATCCGTGGGTGGCGGCCATCCGGTGGGCTCCTCTCGTCGGTCCCCATTGTGACGTGCCGAAGTCACGGCGCCTGCGTCGGGTCGCGGCCATGGTCGATCTCGCGCCAGACGTCCGCCTCCGACAACTCGTCCGGTTGTCGGCTCGCCGAACGGCTGGCATCGTCGACAGCCGTCGGGGCGTCGTAGCGGGCACCCATGGACGCCCAGCGGTGACCGTACGCGGCCACGGCCGCTCCGGCGATGAGACTCAGTACGGCTGCTGCAAGCGTGATCCACCGCCAGGCCTCGTCAGATGTCCGGTAGGAGCCCCCGGCCCATCCCCTCGCGGAGAGGCTGGCCTCGAGCTGCGAGCCCGCGGAGTGCGGACTGATCGCGGCCACCACGATGACCGCCGACGCGACGACGACGAGCACGCCCAGCGCCCGCCTGACGAGACCACGCGTCGCGACCACGGCACCCAAGGCGGCGAGGACGACGACACCGAGCGCCCCTGCAAGTGGGACCAGCTCGGCGCCGGTGACGCTAGCCTCGATCGTGGGGACGCCACGTTGGCGGACGGACGCCTCCATCCACGGGCGCGACACAGCCACAGTGACCGCCGTTGCTGCTACAAGCCCGACGACAAGCGTCGGTGCGTAGGGGATCCGGCGGCCAAGCAAGCTCACGCGTCCATTGTCGCCGCCGGTGCGGGAGTTGCCCTGCCGGGTCCGGTGTCGATGCGACGGCCCGCCTCTTCGAGGGTCAGCCGCGGCGGGACGTACGCGTGCCACCAGTCGGCGCCTTCGGCCGCCGACGGCGACAACGCCGACAAATCTTCAGCTCAACGTGTTCAGACCTTCGTCGAAGCAGGTCGTCGCGCCGGTGTGGCACGCGGGACCGGTCTGGTCGACGACGAGCAGGACGGTGTCGCCGTCGCAGTCGAGCCGCAGCTCCTGCACAGCTTGGGCATGCCCCGACGTCTCGCCCTTGACCCACTGCGTCTGTCGGCTGCGGCTCCAGTACGTCGCCCGGCGCGTCTTGAGCGTGCACTGCAGAGCCTCGGCGTCCATCCAGGCGAGCATCAGCACCTGACGAGTGGTGGCCTCTTGGACGACGACGGGCACGAGCCCGCGGTCGTCGTAGCGCACGCTGTCGAGGGTGTTGGAGTCGAGTCTGCGCGACATGGGTTCGGGCACGGTGTCATTGTCTCGCACCGTCGCTCCGACGACCCCCACCAGCCGTCGTCGACGGCGCCCAAACATCCGCACCCTGTCGTGCACCAGTTGTCGAGCGAGCCGGTGCTGTTCACCTAGGGCCGGGGCGAAGTCGTGTCGGTCGAGCTCACAGGGCGGGGATCCGCCGTGGAAGAGATCCGCCGCCAACGACTCGGCTTCTGACCGTCGTCAGCGCACCGGCCAGCCCGCCTCGGCCAGTCGCCCCTTCACCTCACTGATCGACACTGTGCCGAAATGGAAGACGCTGGCGGCAAGGACGGCGTCGGCGCCGGCGACGACGGCTGCGGGGAAGTGCGCGGCCTCGCCTGCCCCGCCGCTGGCGATGACGGGGACCGTGACCTCTTGTCGCACAGCCTCGATCAGCGCGATGTCAAACCCGAGCTGGGTTCCGTCAGCGTCCATGCCGTTCAGGAGGATCTCACCGACGCCGTGCTCGACGCCCTGCCGGGCCCAGTCAACGGCGTCGATGCCCGTGCGGGCGCGGCCGCCGTGGGTCGTGACCTCGAAGCCCGAGCGTGGCCCGTGCGCACGGCGTGCGTCCACGCTCAGCACCAGGACCTGGCTCCCGAAGCGGTTCGCGATCTCGGCGATGAGCTCGGGCCGCTCGATGGCGGCGGTATTGACGGCGACCTTGTCGGCACCTGCCCGTAGCAGCGTGTCGACATCAGCGACGCTGCGGACACCGCCGCCGACGGTGAGGGGGATGAACACCTGCTCGGCGGTGCTCCGGACGACCTCGAGGACGGTGTCACGCCGGTCCCTCGACGCGGTGATGTCCAGGAAGGTGAGTTCGTCTGCACCTTCGGCGTCGTAGCGTCTGGCCAGCTCGACCGGGTCGCCCACATCGCGCAGGCCCTCGAAGTTGACCCCCTTGACCACCCGTCCGTCATCGACGTCGAGACAGGCGATGACGCGGATGGCGACCGTCATCGATCCGTCCCAGCGTTGCGCGCTGCGGCGACAGCGGCCAGCGCGTCCTCGAGCGTGAACGCGTCCGTGTAGAGCGCGGTGCCGACGATCGCTCCCTCGACACCGACGTCGACCATGCTGGCGATCGCTACCAGGTCGTCGATGGTGGAGATCCCACCCGAGGCCACCACAGGGGCACGGGTGCGGCTGCACACGTCAGCCAGCAGCGCGAGGTTCGGGCCACGCAGCATGCCGTCGCGGTTCACGTCGGTCACCACGTAGCGGGCGCAGCCGTCGGCCTCGAGCCGGGCGAGGATGTCGTAGAGCTGGCCGCCGTCACGCGTCCAACCGCGGGCGGCGAGCGTGGTGCCGCGCACATCGAGGCCGATCGCCACCCGGTCCCCGTACTCGCCGATGACGCGGCTGCACCAGGCGGCATCTTCCAGCGCCGCCGTGCCAATGTTGACCCGGCGGCAGCCAGTCGCCAGCGCCGACTTGAGGCTCGAGTCGTCTCGGATACCCCCGGACATCTCTACGTCGATGTGGAGGGCGCCGACGACCTCGGCGAGCAGGTCACGGTTGTGGCCGCGGCCGAACGCGGCATCCAGGTCGACCAGGTGCACCCAGGTCGCGCCGGCGGACTGCCAGCGCAGCGCCGCCTCCACCGGCTCACCGAAGGCACGCTCGCTCCCGGCGACACCCTGAACCAGCTGGACGGCCCTCCCGGCGGACACATCGACGGCAGGCAACAGCTGCAGGGCGGCGGTCATGACGGCAAGCGTAGAGACAGCTGACGCGTTGGTCGCCTGCAGCAGGCTCAGCTCTCTCGCTGAGGCTCGCGAGCTCATCGAGATGGTGAGGAGATCACGGCCAGCAGCAGCGGAAACGCGAAGACGCTGACGAGCAGGACGGCACCGCGCAGACCCCAGTCGGGCGTCGACACCCAGGTCAGGAACTGGACGACGAAGAACGCGAACAACACGAGGCCCGCTGTGCGTCGCCGTTTGGCAGCGAGCAGCCCCGCACCACCCGACTGTCGTCGAGAGGGCAGCACCTTGGCCAGTTGGGTTCGACGCGCCTGCCGCCGCGTCGCCGCAGCCTGCTGACGGGTACGTTCCTCAGCCTTGCGGGCGGACTCCGCCTCCCGGGCGCCGCGTCGGCGTGCGCGTTCCTTGCTCACCGCACATCCGGTCGGGACCGGCCGAGCCGCACTAGAGCATCCCCAGGAACTTCTCGAAGACCGTCGGTTGTTCCACACCGTCAAGGGAGGTGTAGGTGCGCTGGCTGCCGTTGTCGTACTGGACGGTGACGGCGTAGCTCTGCCGGTCGCAGCAGGTCTCTGCCGGTACCTTGGCCAGCTGGGCTGAGATCAGCTCGGGAGCCGAGGCCGCCTTCAGCACTGCGGCGACGTCGGCCTTTGTGTGCCCGGGCGGTGGCGGAGCTCCCCCGGCATACACCAGGCGCCCGTCGACGCCGCGGAGACCGCCGGTGACGCGGACGGTGACCGACGTCGCCTCCTTGCCCCCGGACTCCCCCGGAGTCGGCGTTGAGGTTCCACGCGGCTGCGGGTCCTGCGACGACTCCCCGTCGGCCCCCGGGCTTGTCGGTCCGGTGCCGGACCGACCCGTGGTACCCCCGTTGTCCTGCTCCGCGCACCCAGCCAGGGCCAGGAGCGCCACCAAGGCGATCGTCAATCGAGCGGCAGTCTTCATAACTGTTGGACCCAGTTCCGCAACAGTTTGGCTCCCGGATCCCCAGACTTTTCTGGATGGAACTGCGTGGCCCACAACGGCCCGTTCTCGACGGCCGCGACGAACGGGTCCGACTCGTGCGTCGTCCATGAGACGAGCGGTGTCCGGATACGTCCATTGGTGACAAGCTCCCAGCGGCGCACCGCGTAGGAGTGCACGAAATAAAACCGCTCGGACTCGACGCCTGCAAACATCTGCGAGCAGTCGGGCACGTCCACCGTGTTCCAGCCGATGTGCGGGAGTACGGAGGCGTCGAGCCGCTCCACCGTGCCCGGCCACTCGGCGCAACCATCCGTCTGGATGCCGTGCTCCACCCCTGTGTCGAAGAGCACCTGGTGCCCCACGCAGATCCCGAGGACCGGGCGGCCGCCTGCGAGCCGGCGACCGACGACCTCCGGTCCCCGACACGAGCGCAGCCCGTGCATGCAGGCGGCGAACGCACCGACGCCGGGTACGACGAGGCCGTCGGCGTCCAGCGCAGCGGCGTAGTCCGACGTGACAGCGACATCGACGCCCGCCCGCGTGAGCGCACGCTCGGCCGACCGCAGGTTGCCCGACCCGTAGTCGAACAGCACCACATGCGCGGTCACAGACGTCCCTTCGTGCTCGGGACGGAGGTCTCGCGCGGGTCGAGGGTGACCGCGTCTCGCAGAGCCCGGGCGACCGCCTTGAACTGTGCCTCCACCAGGTGGTGGGGGTCGCGGCCGTCGAGGACGCGGATGTGCAGTGCGATCGACGCGTGTGCCGCCAGCGTCTCGAACACGTGCCGCGTCAGTGCCCCCGTGTATGCCGGGCTACCGATCGTGGCGTAGACCTGACCCACAGGTTCACCGACGTGGGAGCAGTACGGGCGGCCGGAGACGTCTACCGCGCACTGGACGAGCGCCTCGTCGAGCGGGACGAGCGCGTCACCGAACCGACGGATGCCTGCCTTGTCGCCGAGTGCCTGCTTCAGGGCGTCGCCTAACGCGATCGCGACGTCCTCGACCGTGTGGTGGGCGTCGACGTCGACGTCACCGTCAGCCTGCACGGTGAGGTCGACCAACGAGTGGCGCGAGAGCGCTGCCAGCATGTGGTCGTAGAACGGCACACCGGTGTGGACGTCGAGGCGGCCACTGCCGTCGAGGTCGACCTCTACCAGCACCTTGGACTCCTTGGTGGCGCGCTCGATCCTGGCTGTCCGTGACATCACCTTGCCTCCTGAACCATCGGTGCCTCGTGCAGCATGGTGGCCGCCTGGAGCGCTTCGCGGAGTGCTCGCCTGAACTCCATCATCTCGTCCCCGGTGCCGATCGACACCCGCAGCCATCCCTCAGGCCCGGTCTCGCGGATCAGCACGCCTGCGTCGACCAACCCTTGCCAGAGGCGGTGCCGGTCGGCGAACATCCCGAACAGCACGAAGTTCGCGTCGCTGTCGGCAACCCTCAAACCCTGCTCGCGCAGCCAGTCGGCCGTGGCGTCGCGTTCACGGCGCAGTTCGTCTACCTGGTCCAGCGTCGTGTCACGGTGGGCCAGAGCCACCCGTGCGACCGCCTGCGTCACGCTGGATAGGTGGTAGGGCAGCCGGACGATGCGCAGGGCGTCAACGAACTCCCGGCTGGAGGCCAGATATCCTAACCGGCCTCCCGCGAAGGCAAACGCCTTCGACATGGTGCGCGACACCGCTAGGTGCGGGTAGTCACCGAGCAGGCTCAAGGCCGACGGCGTGCCGGCGCGCCGGAACTCTGCGTATGCCTCATCCACGACGACCACCGCCTCCGCGGCGCAAGTGGCATCGCAGATGCGCTTGATGGTGTCGAGAGGCAGGGCGGTCCCGGTGGGGTTGTTGGGTGAGGCAAGAACGACGACGTGCGGCCGCTCACGGACGATCGTCGTGGCGGCGGTGTCGGAGTCAATCGTGAAGTCCTCGGCTCGAGGCAGCGCAACGTATCGCGTCGAAGTGTCGCGGGCGTACTCCGGATACATCGAGTAGGTCGGTCCGAACGTGAGCACCGTGCGACCAGGACCTCCGAACGCCTGGAGCACCTGCACCATCACCTCGTTCGACCCGTTGGCCGCCCATACCTGGTCTGCGGTCAGCCCGTGGCCGAGGTAGTCAGCCAGGTCGTGCCGCAGCGCCGTCGCTTCCCGGTCCGGATACCGGTTCAGCGTCCCGGCGACGTCACGGACGGCCGCCGCCATCGCGTCGACGATCTCCGCGCTCGGCGGATAGGGGTTCTCGTTGACGTTGAGCTGGACGTCGACGTCGAGCTGCGGCGCCCCGTAGGGGCGTGCTCCGGCGAGCTCGGCGCGCACCGGCAACCGGGGCGCGTCGTGGCTCATCGTGGGTCCAACCGCACCCGGATGGCGTCTCCGTGAGCCGGCAGATCTTCAGCTTCGGCGAGGGTGACCACGTCCCGGGCGACGTCGTCGAGGGCCGACTGCGAGTAGTTCACCACCTGGACAGTCTTGAGGAACGCCCGCACCGACAGGCCGGACGAGTGGCAGGCACATCCAGCAGTGGGCAAGACATGGTTGGACCCGGCGCAGTAGTCGCCCAGCGCGACTGGAGCGTACGGGCCGACGAAGACCGCCCCGGCGTTGCGAACGCGCGCCGCACGCTCGGGCGCGTCGACGGTGTGGACCTCCAGGTGCTCGGCGGCGTAGGCGTTGGCGAGCTCCTCCCCCTGGTCGAGATCGTCGACGAGCACGAGGGCGGACTGCCTACCGGCGAGCGACGCGCGGATTCGTTCGACGTGCTTCGTCGCGGCCACCTGGCGGTCGAGCTCGTCGAGGACCGCCTGGATCAGCTCGGGCGAGTCGGTCACCAGCACAGCGGCCGCGAGCACGTCGTGTTCGGCCTGGCTGATGAGGTCAGCGGCGAGGTACGCCGGATCGGCGGCCGCGTCAGCCAAGATGGCGATCTCGGTCGGCCCCGCCTCCGAGTCGATGCCGACCACGCCGCGCAGCAGTCTCTTCGCGGCCACGCCGTAGACGTTGGCGGGGCCGGTGACGAGGTCGACCGGGGCGCAGACGTCGTCGTCGTGCCGATACCCGTAGGCGAACATCGCGATCGCCGCCGCGCCGCCGGCGGCGTACACCTCGTCGACTCCCAGCAGTGCGCAGGCCGCGAGGATGGTGGGGTGCGGCAACCCGCCGTGCTCCTTCTGCGCAGGGCTAGCGAGCGCGAGGGACGTCACCCCCGCCACCTGAGCGGGTACCACGTTCATCAGCACCGACGAGACAAGCGGCGCCGTCTGCGCGGGCACGTACAGGCCCACCCGCCCTACCGGCACGTTGCGCTGGGTGACGAAGCCACCCGCACTCACCTCGGTGACGACGTCGGATGGCAGCTCGGCCCTGCAGGTGATCCGCAGCCGGGCGGTCGACTCCTCAAGGCTCGTGCGCAGAGCCGGGTCGACAACGTCGAGGGCCTCTCTCAACGATGCGGCGGGAACCCGGACGCGGTCGATGTCGACGCCGTCGAACACGGCTGCCTGCCGCACCAGCTCATCATGGCCGTAGAGCCGGACCGCCTCGCAGATCGGGCGAACGCGCTCCGTCGCGGCGGCCACGTCGAAGTCGGCACGTGGGACGAGCGCGCCATAGTCCACGCGCTGGCCGTCTGCGGCAAGACCGCGGGCGTCGATCTGGCGAATCATGTCCTCAGTCTAAAGGCGAGGCAAGTGGTCGACCGGCTGGCCCAGATCGCACTCTCCGGCGAGCCGCGCCGGCTCCGTGATGTCCCTGTTAGGTTCGATGTGTGTCAGACCCGCTGCCGCTCTTCCCGTTGAACACGGTGCTGTTCCCAGGGATCGTGATGCCGCTGCACATCTTCGAGGATCGCTACCGGTTGCTGGTGCGGGACCTGATCGCGTTGCCTGCCGACGCCGCCCGCGAGTTCGGGGTCGTTGCCATCAAGGTCGGCTACGAGGTGGGCGCCCGTGGCGTGCACACGATCCAGCGCACCGGATGTGCAGCCCTCGTCACCGAGGTGACCGCCAACATGGACGGCTCCTTCGAGATCGTGGTGGTCGGCCGTCGCCGTTTCCACGTCGAGAGCCTCGAGGAATCCGAGGAGTACCTCAAGGCCGAGGTGCAGTGGCTACCCGACGACCGCGGCGGGGATTCGCCCAAGGACGCGGAGGACGCGGCGCGGACGGCTCGCGACATCTTCGACGTGTATCGCGACACCGTGGAGCAGCTGCGGGGCGAAGATGTCCTCGAGGGCACGTCGCCCGAGGACCCGGTCGACCTGTCTTATACGCTGGCTGCGGCGCTCGTGCTGAGCCTCGGCGACCGGCAGAGCATGCTCGAAGCTCCGGATGTGGTGGGCCGCCTTCGCCTGGGCACGTCCTTGATGCGATCGGAGCTACGGGCGATCGCGGCCGTGCCGTCCCTTCCTGCGACATCGTTGGCGCGGACCCAGTGGTGCCCCAACTAAGGCACCGCTAAGCACGTCGCCAGCTCAGTCGTTGACCGACATCCGGAAGGTGGTGACCGCGTAGTCGCCTTCGACCTCCGACGTCAGACCGAATGCCTGGATCGGACGGATGTTCTCGATCACCTCGGACGACTCGCCGTCTGCTTGCACCGCCTCGACGATCTGGTCCTCGATCGAGTCGAAGTCGAAGAAGAGCACGAACTCCTTGCTCTGCGCGTCGTCGGTGACGGACTGGAAGGCGTCGGTCTCCCCGAGGCTCCCGTCCTGGGAGAGCTCGTCGGCGTAGGCATCGTTGGTCGCGACCACAAGGCCGTCATCCAGATCCTTCTTCGAGACGGGGAAGTCTCGGCCGGTTTCGTCCTGCACCAGAGCCAACACCTTGTCATAGATCGCGGTGAGATCACCCGGGTCGCTCGTGAACCGGACACCCGCATTGATCTGGTCAGGGTCCGCTGACTGCAGGGCATCGGCGCTGAGCCCGTCAGCGTCGACGGCGAACATGATGTTCTCACCCAGCACTGTGGCGATGTCTTCGGGAATGCTCAGGCCGGTCTGCGCCTCGAAGTCGGCAATTTGTCCCTCGACGTCGACGCCGGAGCTCTTGGCCGCCTCGACGACCGCATCGTATGCCTGGTCGACGCGCCGCGCACCGCCAGCCTCCGACACCGCGAACGCGGTCGACTCGGGAAGGTCGACGATCTTGTTGTCACCGTGCTCGATATCCTGGTTGTCGCCGAAGGTACTGGCAACGATCTCAACACTGTCGTTCTCGAACCGGACAGTCGCCGCTGCGCGCTTGTAGGTGTTGGTCAGGAAGTCCAGATCTCCTGAGGCCAGCTGCGGTGGCCCGAACAGCCTGATCGCATCGTCGACGTTGACCCACAGCGTGGCGAACCCGACGCCGCCGAGCGAGTCGAGGTCGGCTGTGAAGTCACCGTCGTCGGCAAGCGACTTCTCTTCGACGTCGGTGGCGAACTTGTCGGCGAGCTCCTGGGTCTCGGCAACCAGCGCATAGCCACCGGTGAACGCCAGCCCGAAAGAGCTGTCACCGCCGCCACAGGACGCCAGCTTCTTCAGGCCGTCTTTGGCACCGGCTTCGTCGGTCACCTCCAGGGCGAAGACGAAGTCGGGCGCTTCTCCTGAAGCGCTGGCAGGCATGCCCGCACCGGCGAACTTGTTGCCCAGCCACGGAGCGACGTCGTCGTCGAAGGAGACGTCACAGGGGGTCTGCTCGAGGGCCTGGTCGAAGATGGTCTTGCGAATGTCGCTGTTCGCGTCACGCACGTCGATGCTCGCCTTGAACGCCGGGAAGTGGTTGAGGAACTGCACCGCTTTGACCTTCTGCTGAGCCGACGGGTCGAGGTCGACACCGACATAGAACAGGGCATCCGCGGGGATCGCCTCAGCCGCCGCCGGCTCGGACGAGAACGTGTTGAACGGGTCGAGCTTGTAGACCGCGAAGGCACTCCCGGCAACGACGACGGCGACGACCAGGGCGATGACGAGCGCCTTGACACCACGACGCTGGGGCCGCTCCTGGTAAGGCTGCCCGTAGTCGGGGGGACCTCCAGGACCTCCAGGACCCCCGGGGCCGTAGCCGCCTGGCCCCTGCCCGTACCCGCCGCTTCCGGGACCCTGACCACCAGGACCTTGCGGACCACCATAACCACCAGGGCCCTGCGGACCAGGACCATAACCACCAGGACCTGAGCCGCCATACGGCTGCTGCGGGCCACGTCCGGGGCCAGGGTAGGGCATGTTGCCAGACATCGTCGAAGACCCCCTGTAGAGCACGAGTAGACGCTGAGATTACTGGACGCTGGGGGCACGGTTGCCCCTTTGGCGCGGTTTGGGCCAGCGTGAGACTCCAGCGAGCACGCCGATGAGTCCTCCCACCGGCCACCCGACGTAAGCGATGAGGCTCTCGATCCGCATGTCGGTGGTGATGAAGTCGCCGACCTGTGCCTGTTTCACCTGTTGATCGACGTCTTGGCCGAAGATGTCGTGGCCGATGCGAGAGGTCAGATAGGACGCCACCACGGAGAGGGCAAGCACGGCAAGCACCACCGCGAGCCCGTGCCGCTGACCGCGCCAGCCGATGACGAGTCCGGCGACGATGCCAAAGCCCAGCCCGATGGCGAGGAACCACCAGCTGAGGCCGACCAGGCGGTCGAGTTCCACCTCCCCGAGAAAGACACCCTTCGCGCTCAGCACCGCACGTGGCGGGTCGGACAGCTCCACCCAGACCCAGGCTGCTGGAAACGCCAAGACGGCCCCGGCGATCGCACAGCTGCCGACGAGCAGCGCCCGCACCCGCAGCGAGCTCCCAGCGAGCTCGAACGGCACCCTCACGTCGTACGCCGTCGCCGTTGGCGGCCGGTCAGGGACGGGGCTGCCGTACGGACTCACGTGCGCAGTGTAGGGCGACAAACCCTCACTGCCTTTCATCAGGACACGGGGGACAGGCACGCGGGCCCGAGCAACGCCTTGAGGTCGGCCATCAGGGCCGGAGACGGAGTCACCCGTAGGCCATGGTCGAGCCGCATCACCATCGTCCGGCCGGCCGACTGCAGCATCAGGTGAACATCGGCCACGCCTGGATGGGTCGCCAGCACGTCTTTGAGCTGGTCGACGATCGGTGGTGTCACCCTGACGGCGGGCATCGAGATCACTATCGGGCCGGACGAGGCACCGCTGGTGAGATCGGGAACGCTGATGTCAAGGGCAGCCAGCTGGATGGCTTCATCGCGACCGCGACTGACCCGGCCTTTGATCACCACGACGCAGTCCTCGACCAGCAGGGTCGACGAGAGCTGGTAGTCGCGTGGGAAGACCATCACCTCGACGGCGCCTTCGAGATCCTCGACGGTGACCACGGCGTACAGCTCGCCGCGTTTGGTCGTCTTTCGCACGACCGATGTGATGAGGCCGGCGATCGTCACCTGGGTTCCGTCAGGTCGGTCCTCCCCTGTCACCAACGCGCCGACCGTGACGTCGCAGCTCCGCGCCAGGACATGCTCGAGCCCGTTGAGCGGGTGGTCGGACACGTAGAGCCCGAGCATGTCGCGCTCATAGGCCAGCAGCGACCTCTTGTCCCACTCGTCCAGGTCGGGCACGCGAACCGACACTGCCAAGAACTCGTCGTCCTCGAGGTCACTGAACAGTGAGTCCTGCCCGATCGCCTCGTTGCGCTTCAGGTCGAGGTACTGGTCGGCGGCGTCCTCGTGGACGGTGACGAGGGCGCGCCGGGTGTGCCCGAGCGAGTCAAAGGCCCCTGCCTTGCACAATGACTCGAGAACGCGCTTGTTGCAGACCGGGACCGGGACCTTCGACATGAAGTCCCCGAAGTCGGCGAACCTGCCGGAGTCGTTGCGGGCGCCGACGAGACCGGCGACGACGTTATTGCCGACGTTGCGAATCGCCGACAGCCCGAAACGGACGTCGCGGCCGATCGGGGTGAAGTTGGCCTCGGACTCGTTGACGTCGGGAGGCAGCACCCGGATGCCCATCCGACGACATTCGTTGAGGTAGACCGCCGACTTGTCCTTGTCACCACGCACGCTGGTGAGCAGCGCCGCCATGTACTCCGTGGGGAAGTTGGCCTTGAGGTAGGCCGTCCAGTAGGACACCAACCCGTATCCCGCTGTGTGCGACTTGTTGAAGGCATAGTCGCTGAACGGGACCAGGATGTCCCACAGGGTCTTGACGGCTCCAGCGGAGTAGCCGTTTGCGAGCATCCCGTCACGGAACGACTCGTATTCCGCGTCGAGCACCTCACGCTTCTTCTTGCCCATCGCGCGGCGAAGCAGGTCTGCCTGGGCAAGGGAGTAGCCGGCGAGCTTCCGCGGGATCTCCATCACCTGCTCCTGGTAGACGATCAGTCCGTGGGTGGGCTCGAGAATCTCTTTGAGCGGCTGCTCCAGCTCGGGATGGATCGGCGTGATGGCCTGCTTGCCGTTCTTGCGTAAGGCGTAGTTGGTGTGGCTGTTAGCGGCCATCGGACCCGGCCGGTAGAGCGCGAGGACCGCTGCGATGTCCTCGAAGGAGTCCGGGCGCATCAGCCTCAACAGCTGCCGCATCGGTCCACCGTCGAGCTGGAAGACGCCCAACGTGTCACCGCGGCCCAGCAGCTCGTAGGTGGCGGGGTCGTCGAGCTCGAGTGAGTCGACATCGACCGTGACGCCGCGGTTGGCTGTGATGCTGCGGATGGCGTCGTCGATGACGGTGAGATTGCGTAGCCCCAAGAAGTCCATCTTGAGGAGGCCGAGTGCCTCGCACGAGGGATAGTCGAACTGGGTGATCGTCGCGCCGTCTTGGTCGCGGCGCATCATCGGGATGACGTCGATCAGGGGCTCGCTCGACATGATGACGCCGGCGGCGTGAACGCTCCACTGCCGTTTGAGGTTCTCGAGCTGTCGGGCGGTGTCGACGATCCGGGTGACATCGGGGTCGGTGTCGTAGAGGGTCCGGAACTCCCCCGCCTCGCCATAGCGCTTGTGGCTGCTGTCGAAGATGCTTGCCAGCGGGATGTCCTTGCCCATCACGGACGCCGGCATGGCCTTGGTGATCCGCTCCCCGACCGCGAACGGGTAGCCGAGCACCCGGGACGAGTCCTTGATGGCCTGCTTGGCCTTGATGGTGCCGTAGGTGACGATCTGTGCCACCCGCCCGTCGCCGTACTTCTGTGTGCAGTAGCGAATGACCTCACCCCGACGGCGCTCGTCGAAGTCGATGTCGATGTCTGGCATGGAGCTGCGCTCAGGATTGAGGAATCGCTCGAAGAGCAGGCCGTGGAAGAGGGGGTCGAGCTCGGTGATGCCCATGGCGTAGGCCACGATCGAGCCCGTTGCCGAGCCACGGCCCGGGCCGACCCGGATGCCTTGACTTTTCGACCAGTTGATGAAGTCGGCCGTCACCAGGAAGTAGCCGGGGTAACCCATCGCGAGGATCGTTGCTGTCTCGTGGTCGGCGCGGGCGCGGATCACCTCGGTGATCCCGCCGACGTAGCGACGGCGCAACCCCTCCTCGACCTGCTTGACGAACCACGTCTCCTCGGTCTCACCCTCGGGAACTGGGAACCGTGGCATCAGGTTGCGGCCGACGGCGAACTCGACGTTGCAACGCTCGGCTATGACCAGCGTGTTGTCACAGGCGGCGGGGAGGTCGCGGAACAGCTCGCGCATCTGCTCCGGAGACTTGAGATAGTAGCCGTCACCGTCCAACTTGAACCGGCCCTCGTCGTTGACCGTCGACCCCGACTGCACGCACAGCAAGGCGTCGTGGCCGATCGAGTCCTCCTGCTTGGTGTAGTGCAGGTCGTTGGTTGCCACCAGCGGCAGGCCGAGGTCCTTGGCCAGCCGGAGCAGGTCGTCGCGGACCCGCTTCTCTATGCTGAGGCCGTGGTCCATCAGCTCGACGAAGTAGGCGTCGGGGCCGAAGATGTCGCGGTAGTCGGCAGCCGCCTGCACTGCCTCGGCGTACTTGCCGAGCCGAAGCAAGGTCTGGACCTCGCCGGACGGGCAGCCGGTGGTGGCGATGACGCCCTTGCCGTAGCGCTCGAGCAGCTCACGGTCCATCCGCGGTTTGTAGAACTGGCCCTCCATGGACGCGAGCGAAGAGAGCCTGAACAGGTTGTGCATGCCTGCTGTCGTCTCGGCGAGCATCGTGATGTGCGTGTACGCGCCGCCGCCTGAGACGTCGTCACCGCCCCCGTTGCCCCACTTCACCCGGCGGCGTTCGAACCGGCTGGTGCCCGGCGTCAGGTAAGCCTCGATGCCGATGATCGGTGTGATGTCGCGCGCCTTCGCCGCGCCGTAGAACTCGAAGGCGCCGAACATGTTGCCGTGGTCGGTGATCGCCAGCGCCGGCATCTCGAGCCGCGCCGTCTCGTCGAACAGCTGTCCGACTCTCGCGGCCCCGTCGAGCATCGAGAACTCGCTGTGGACGTGCAGGTGCACGAACGACGACGACATCGAGAAACTGCCTCCTGACCTGCGTCCGGACTTCTGATGATCCGGGCATGACTGACACGCCTGGGTCGCAGCCTCGCGGCCGCTTGGGGGAAGAGCCACAGCCTACTTCGACCCAGGGTGGCAGCACCGACCGACACTCACCGACCGCGCCGTATCGACGTAACGGACGTCCGGCGCACCCTCTTCGTTGTCGCCGTCGGTCCACTGCACCGCCTCGAAACCGTGCCGCTCGTAGAACCGTCGCGCCCCCCGGTTGCTCTGGAAAGTCCACAGCTGGGCTGGTCCGGTCAGCTCAGCCTTCGCCAGTGCCACCAGGCGCGATCCCAGCCCCTGGCCGCGGGCGGAGGCGTCGATGTAGAGATGTTCCAGCCAGTCCGGGTGTCGAAGAGCCATCATGGCGACGACCTCGCCGCCGCGGTCGGCGACCCAGACGTCGTACCTTGCGAGCAGAACGGTGTCGACCCAGGCGCAGACAGACGCGAAGGAGTGGACGAGCGGCGGGATCGTCGCGGCGTTCTGCTCGCGCACCCGCCTGAACAGGGCCGCGATCACCACTGCTTCGCCCGCTGCGGCCCGGCGGA
Source organism: Nocardioidaceae bacterium (assembly GCA_013697905.1). Taxonomy (GTDB): domain Bacteria; phylum Actinomycetota; class Actinomycetes; order Propionibacteriales; family Nocardioidaceae; genus JACDHG01. The sequence goes on along the minus strand of JACCVZ010000137.1, from coordinate 28,258 downwards.
TCAGCGGTGGCGACGACTCCGGCTCAGTCGGCATCGCGGATGACGGCAAGTGCCGCACTGAGGTCGTCGGGGTACGTCGACTCGAACTCCACCCACTCGCCGGACTCCGGATGGGTGAAGCCGAGCCGCAGCGCATGCAGCCACTGCCGGTCCAACCCGACCCGCTTGGCGAGCACCGGGTCGGCGCCGTACGTCAGGTCTCCCAGACAGGGATGGTGCAGGGCGCTCATGTGCACCCGGATCTGATGAGTCCGGCCGGTCTCCAGCTTGACCTCCAGCAGGGAGGCGAACCGGTGGGCCTCGAGCGTGTCGTAGTGGGTCACGCTGTGGCGGCCACCTTGACCGACGGTGAACTTGTAGTCGTGTCTGGTGTGCCGGACGATCGGGGCGTCGATCGTGCCGCGCAAGGGGTCGGGATGACCCTGGACGAGCGCGTGGTATGTCTTGTCGACAGCCCGCTGCCGGAAGGCGTCCTTCAGCCGCGAGTACGCGTACTCGGACTTGGCGACGACCATCAGGCCGCTGGTGCCGACGTCGAGCCGCTGCACGATGCCCTGCCGTTCGGGCACGCCGGACGTGGCGAGCCGATAACCGCCGCCGGCGAGATGGCCGAGCACGGTGGGCCCGGTCCAACCGACACTGGGGTGCGCCGCGACGCCGACCGGCTTGTCGACGACCACGAACGCGTCGTCGTCGTGCACGATCCGCACACCCTCGACGACCTCCGGCCGGACGGGCACGGGACCCTGCGCTGCGGGAATGGCCACCTCCAGGAAGGCACCCTCGTGGACGCGGTCCGACTTCGCCGGGTGGGCGCCATCGACCGTCACCTCGCCGGCGGCCACTAGGTCGGCGGCCTTGGTGCGCGACAGTCCGAACATCCGTGCGATGGCGGCGTCGACACGCTCGCCGGCAAGGCCGCCCGGCACGTGGACGACCCTTCGGTCGGAGGTGGCACTCATCATCGGGCGCCGTCGGTCGGCTCGCCGTCATCGGTGGCAGAACGTTCCACCGTCAGCTGGCCGTCAACGCTTCTCGTACGCCGAGTCTCGCGGCTGCCATCGAGACGGACCCCACGCAGGCTCAGCCCGATGAACAGCACGGCAGCCACGCTGATCGCCGAGTCCGCCACGTTGAAAACCGGCCAGTTGGGCAGCTCGAGGAAGTCGACGACATGCCCACGGAACGGTGCCGGTGGCCGGAAGAGCCGATCCGTCACGTTCCCCAGAGCGCCGCCGAGCAGCAGCCCGAGTGCCACCGCCCACCAGGCGCTACGAATCCGGCCAGCCATGGAGACGACGATGACGATCACCGCGAGAGCGATGCAGGTCAGGAGGATGGTGTAGCCGGTGCCGACGCTGAACGCAGCGCCGGGGTTGTACGTCAGCCGGAACTGCAACAGGTCTCCGACGAACGCGCGCGGTCGACCGCTGACGAGAGCTCGCTCGGCCCACCACTTGGTGCCCTGGTCGAGGAGGAACGCGACGAGGGCGACAGCAGCGCATTGGGTGATGCCACGTTTGCGGGACGGCGGCCCGTCGGTCTCAGCGTCGCTCAGCGACGTTCCTGGCGTTGTTTGCATTCCAGGCACAGTGTTGCACGGGGAAACGCCTGCAGCCGCATCTTGCCGATCGCGCCACCACAGGACTCACAGACGCCGTAGCTGCCCCGGTCTATCCGCGCGAGCGCACCCTCGACGAGCCCGAGGCTCTCTCTGGAGTTCTTCGCCATGCTCATCTCGTGGTCGCGCTCGAACGTGTTGGAGCCGACGTCGGCCTGGTCGTTGCCGGCCCCCTCTCCGCCCTCGCGCAGCAGATGGCTGATCTCCTCCTCGGTGGCCGCGATCTCGGCGATCAGGCGCTCGCGGTCCTGCTCGAGCGTCGACCGAACCTCCTTGATCTCAGCAACCGACCACGGCTTCTCCCCGTCGCGAACCGCCAGCGCGTCCCCAGCGCTCGAGGGGGTTGTCGACTTCTTCACCGCTTCCTTCTTCGGGCTCGCCGTGCTGGTCTTTTTGGATGGGACTGGTTCAGCAGCAGACTTCTTGGCGGCCGACCGCACCCCGGACTCCTTCGGGGACGTGCCCTTCCTTGCTGCAGCGGTGGAAGCAGTCTTGATCGCCGTCGTTTTCTTCGCCGTTGTGGTCTTGGTCGGCGTCTTCTTCGCGGTGGACTGCCTGGTGGCCGTGGTCTTCTTGGCCGCGGTCTTCTTGGCCGTCGTCTTCGTGGCTGCCGTCTTCTTGGCTGCCGCGGTCGTGGTCGGAGCGGTCTGCTTGGCGGACGTCGGTGACGACTTCTTCGTTGCCTTCGTCGGGGCCGACTTGGTCGGAGGCGCCTTCTTGGTGGAGCTTAAGACAGCGCCCTTGACCGCACTCCTCGCGGACGTCTTGTTGGCAGCCATGGGCGGCATCTCCTCGACAGTGGTTCCCCCGAATACGTGCCGAGAGGATAGGGGCATATGAGCGTGGCTTCAAATAGCCACGCATAACGAATCAACCATCAATGCCGGTGATATCCAGGTGTGTCGACCCGAGCGCACCCCTTACACTGCTGACGTCGCACGACAGTGATGGGGATATCACCCCGGAGTTGCCGGAAGAACCGCCAGCATGCTGGCTCACTAGAACCGGCCGCGACAGCCCACGAGAGGGCCCACCATCCGCTGAGCACGCGGGTTGGCAGGCCAAGGAGGGTGGTACCGCGGGGCCGACCACGACCGGTCGGCTTCGTCCCTTCGCCGCGAGAGCGCAAAACCGCGCCGTGACGTTGGGAGAGAACGGTATGGCCTACAAAGCCGTCCCGCCGCAGGTCGACTTGCCCGCGCTCGAGCGCGAGATCCTTGAGCACTGGCGCGAAAGCGGCACGTTCGCTGCCAGCCTCGCAGAGACCGTTCATGCGCCGCGCTGGACGTTCTACGAGGGACCCCCTACCGCCAACGGCAAGCCGGGCACCCATCACGTGGAGGCCCGGGTCTTCAAGGACGTCTTCCCCCGGTACAAGACCATGCAGGGGTTCCGAGTCGACCGCAAGGCGGGCTGGGACTGCCAGGGGCTGCACGTCGAGGTCGGGGTGGAGAAGGAGCTAGGCGTCTCGGGCAAGCAGCAGATCGAGGCGTACGGCATCGCCGAGTTCAACGCGAAGTGCCGTGAGTCGGTGCAGCGCTCGACCGACCAGTTCGAGGAGATGACGGAGCGGATGGGGTACTGGGTCGACACTGCCCAGGCTTACCGCACGATGGACCCGTCGTATATCCAGAGTGTGTGGTGGTCGCTGAAGCAGATTTACGACGCGGGGCTGCTGTATGAGGCACACCGCATCTCGCCCTACTGCCCGCGTTGCGAAACGCCACTTTCGGACCACGAGCTCGGGCAGCCAGGCGGCTACGAAACGGTGGTCGACCCGTCGGTGTACGTCCGGTTCCCACTCACCTCCGGCCCACTCACCGGCGAGGCCGCGCTGCTCGTGTGGACGACGACTCCGTGGACGCTGGTGTCCAACACCGCCGTCGCCGTCAACCCCGACGTCGCCTACGTGGCCGCCACCAACGGCACCGAGACGCTCGTCGTGGCCGAAGCGCTGGTTGTCTCAGCGCTCGGCGAAGACTGGACGGTGCAGTCCCGCTTCACCGGCCGCGAGATGGAGTGGTGGACCTACCAGCGGCCGTTCGAGCTGGTTGCCTTCCCGGAGGGAAGTAATGAGCGGAGCCCGGAGGGAAGTAATGAGCGGAGCCCGGAGGGAAGTGACAAGCACAGCCCCGACGCGGAGGCACACATCGTGGTACTCGGCGACTACGTCACCACTGACGACGGCTCCGGCCTCGTCCACCAGTCCCCCGCCTTCGGCGCCGACGACATGGAGGTCTGCCTCGCCTACGGGTTGCCAGTGGTCAACCCGGTCCGCCGCGACGGTCATTTCGAGGAGAGTCTGCCCCTTGTCGGTGGACAGTTCTTCAAGCATGCCGACGCTGACTTGGTGGTCGATCTCGAGCAGCGTGGCCTGATGTTTCGCCACGTCGCCTACGAGCACTCCTATCCGCACTGCTGGCGCTGCCACACCCCGCTGATGTACTACGCCCTTCCGGCTTGGTATATCCGCACGACCGCGATCAAGGCGAACCTGATCGCCGAGAACGACAAGACGAACTGGTACCCGGAGACGATCAAGCACGGCCGCTTCGGCGATTGGCTCGAGCACAACGTGGACTGGTCGTTGTCACGGACTCGGTACTGGGGCACGCCGTTGCCGATCTGGCGTTGTGCTGACGACCACCTGACCTGTGTCGGATCGTTGGCCGAGCTGGGCGAGCTGGCCGGCGAGGACCTCGACGGGCTCGACCCGCACCGCCCGTACGTCGACGACGTGGTGCTCTCCTGTTCCCGCTGCGGACAACGGGCGAGTCGCGTCCCGGAGGTGATCGATGCATGGTACGACTCCGGCTCGATGCCGTTCGCGCAGTGGGGCTATCCCTACCTGCCGGGCTCCGCGGAAGAGTTCGAGCGTGCTTACCCCGCTCAGTTCATCAGCGAGGCGATCGACCAGACCCGCGGCTGGTTCTACTCGTTGATGGCGATCGGCACCTTGGTGTTCGACCGGTCGTCCTACCAGAACGTCGTGTGCCTGGGATTGCTGCTCGCCGAGGACGGACGCAAGATGTCCAAGCATCTGGGCAACATCCTGGAACCGATGCCGCTCATGGACGAGCACGGCGCCGACGCCCTGCGCTGGTTTATGGCCGCGGCTGGGTCACCTTGGGCCGCCCGCCGAGTGGGACACGGCACGTTGCAGGAGATCGTCCGCAAGGTGCTCATGACGCTATGGAACACCGTGTCGTTCCAGGCGGTCTACGCGCGCGCGACCGGCTGGACACCAGGCCCCGACGTACCGGGCGTCGGTGACCGCCCCGTCCTCGACCGGTGGCTCGTGTCGCAGCGAAACCGGCTCGTCCAGGACGTGACCGCTGCGATGGAGGTCTTCGACACACAGCGCGCGGGCGCGCTCCTCGCGAAGTTCATCGACGACATGTCCAACTGGTACGTGCGGCGCTCCCGCCGACGCTTCTGGGACGGCGACAACGCGGCACTGTCGACTCTGCACGAGACGCTCGACGTGCTGATCCGGCTGCTCGCACCAATCACGCCGTTCGTCACCGAGCGGGTGTGGCAGGACATCGTTCGGCCGGTCGACCCCTCCGCGTCTGCGTCGGTCCACCTGGCGACGTGGCCGTCTTACGACGAGGCGCTGGTGGATCCCCAGCTCGATCGTGGGATGGCACTCACCCGCCGACTCGTCGACCTCGGTCGCTCGGCCCGGGCCGAGGGCAGGGTCAAGACTCGCCAGCCGCTGCAGCGGGCGCTGATCCCGTCGAGCGCGTTCGGTCAGCTGACCGAAGAGCTCAGGGCGGAGATTGCCGCCGAGCTCAATGTCGAGACCGTCGAGTCGCTCGGCTCGACCGGAGATCTCGTCGACCACACCGCCAAGGCGAACTTCCGAAATCTCGGTAAGCGGTTCGGCAGCCAAACTCCGCATGTGGCTGCCGCGATCGCCGCGGCAGACGCGGCAAGTCTGGCAGAACGCCTTGCCAGCAAGGGTTCTGCGACGATCGACTTCGAGGGAGGGGTCGAGATCACTGCGGACGACGTGATCATCTCAGAGCGTCCCCGCGAGGGCTGGTCGGTGGTCAACGAGCACGGTGAGACGGTCGCTCTCGATCTGCATCTCACGCCGGAGCTGATCCGCGCCGGGCGGGCCCGTGAGGTCATCCGCACGATGCAGGAGGCCCGCAAGACCCACGGGCTGGACGTGTCGGACCGGATCTCGCTCAGCTGGCAAGCCGAAGGCGAGACGGCCGGCGCCCTGCGCCAGCATGCCGACGTCATCGCCCGCGAGATCTTGGCCGTCGAGGTGCGCGAGGAAGCAGGAGAGCACAGCCAGCACGACTCCGACCTCGGACTCGCGTTCACTCTGCGCAAGGTGTGACCGCCGAGGAGCGAGCGGACCTGCTCAGGAGGGGGCTGAGCCGGCAGCCAGAACTCAGCGCTGCTCCTGCTCCTGTTGCTGGTTCTGTTGCTGCTCCTGCTCCTGCTCCTGTTGCTGGTCCTGCTCCTGGTCCTGCTCCTGGCCCTCACCGAGCAGTTCACGAAGCCGACGCGGGGTCTCCCCGTCGGCGGAGGGGGTGAGCGGCGTCTCCCCGCCGTCTCCCTCACCATCGAGAGTCTTGAGTTGCGCCTGGAAGTAGCCACGCAGCCGGCTACGGTACTCGCGCTCGAACGCCCGTAGGTCCTCGAGCTCGCGAGCCAGGCTCTCCTTTTCATGATCGAGCTGGCCGAAGAGCTGCTGGCGCCGTGCTTTGGTCTCGGTGTCGAGCTTCTCGGAGCGGGTGCGCGCGTCGGACTCGAGTCGCTCGGACTTCGACTTCGCGTCGACCTCGAGACGTTCGGCCTTGGTTCGGGCCTCGCCGAGGATTCTGTCGGCATCGTCCTTTGCCTCGTCGACCAGCTGGTCGGCGTTCCGGGTGGCGATCTCCAGCAGTCGCGCGGCAGCCGTCGACGCCTCCGGGACCGTCTTGACGGCGGGCAACGCAGCCACCGACGGAGTAGCCTCCTCAGGCTCCTTGACGGGGGTGGAGCCCGGGACGACAGCGGACGCCTGCGGCGACGACGACCCGGTGGAAGCGACAGAGACCTTGGACCGGAGGTCGTCGTTCTCCTCGTGCAGCCGGGTGAGCTCTACCTCGACTTCGTCGAGGAACTGGTCCACCTCGCCCATGTCGTAACCCTCCCGCAGTCGGACGGGCGTAAACGTCTTCTTGTGGACGTCTTCGGGCGTCAACGACATGGTTCGCTCCAGGTAGGTCGATCTGTTCGGCACGTGCACGCCGAACGCTACTCCGTTCGCTCGGGCTGCGACTAAGCAACGCGGCGGCTGCTCCTAACCCACCAGGAAGATACGACGGTTCAGGTACAGCAAAACGTAGCAAATGATGAGCACGAACAGCAGCGACAGGTCCACGGCCACGCCACCGAAACGCAGTGGCGGCAAGACCCGACGGAACGCCTTGATCGGCGGGTCAGTCGTGGTGTAGATGACTTCGAGCAGGACGAGGATGGGTCCGCGGGGGTGCCACGACCGCGCGAACATCTGCACCCAGTCGGCGACGATCCTCGCCAAGATGAGAAGGATGTAAAACCAGAGGACCAGTTCGATGATGAATCCGACGACGACCACGGGCCGAATATAGACGGTCGAGTCGTCAGCTCTGGTTGAAGAACCCGCCTTCGGCGATCCGCTGCTTGTCTTCGGCCGCCACCGACACGTTCGGGGGCGAGAGAAGGAACACCTTGCTGGTCACCCGCTCGATGGATCCGCGGGTGGCGAACACGAGGCCAGCAGAGAAGTCGACGAGACGCTTGGCGTCGCTGTCGTCCATCTCGGACAGGTTCATGATCACTGGGATGCCCTCGCGGAACTGCTCCCCGATCGTGCGAGCCTCGTTGTAGGTGCGTGGGTGGAGGGTGGTGATGCGCGACAGCTCGGCAACCGACTGAGCAGGTCGACGGCGCTCCGACAACGACGCCACCGGGGGGCGCCTTTCGTCGGGGACGGCGGTGACGGGCCGAGTCGACTGCCGGGCTGGCTCCTCCCCGTCGGCGAAGTAGTCGTCTTCGTAGCGGTCGGTGTCCTCGAGCAGGCCCAGGTAGACCCCGACCTTGCGCATTGCACTCGCCATGACCTCGTTGCCTCCGCTTGCCGAACGATGCTGGGTGGGTGTTGCCTGCTCGTGTACGACGCTGTCAGCCTCACTCGCAGCCGACACTACCCGAGCGGGGGGCGTGCGCCGAGTACCGCGCTGCCGACACGCACGTGTGTCGCACCGGCCGCCAGAGCCGCCTCGAAGTCGTCGCTCATACCCGCCGAAACACAACTGGCGCTCGGATGGGAGGAGACGAGGCGGCGCGATATCTCACGTAGCCGTGCGTACGCCGGGGAGGGGTCCTCTCCGAGCGGCGCCACGCCCATGACACCGCGGAGCCGGACCCACCTCCCCCCCGCGAGCGCATTGGCGACCGAGTCGATGCCATCGAGACGGACGCCGCCACGTCCGCCGCCAGCTCCCTCGGAGTCGAGGCTGACCTGCACCAGGCAGTCGATCTCGCGCTCGAACCGGTGAGCACCTGCGTCGAGCTTCAGCGCCACGCGGTCGGAGTCGACCGAGTGGACCATGTCGGCGTATCGGGCCACCTTGGCCGCCTTGTTGGACTGCACCTGCCCGACGAAGTGCCAGCGGATGTCCAGATCAGCGAGCTCGACCGACTTCTCCTGCAGCTCCTGAAGCCGGTTCTCGCCGAAGTCCTGCACTCCCAGCGCGCGTAGGAGCCGAAGGTCTGCCACCGGCCAGGTCTTGGTCACCACCACGAGCGTGACGTCGTCGATGTTCCTGCCGGCAGCGCTGCAGGCACGGTGGATGCGATCACGGACGTCGGTGAGACGACCCGAGAGCTCAGCTCGCCGACCGTCAGTCACGCTCGCCGCCGCGGACGACGACGAGTCCGGCGAACCTTCCCGACCGGTCACCATCGCGCCGGTGGGAGTAGAGGTCGTCGGACTCGCGGGTGCATCGGGCCCGGTCGTTCGACGTGCAACCCGCCGCATCGAGCTGCGAGCGCACACCCGCTCCCAGGTCGAGGGACGGGGTTCCCCATCTGGTGCATGCGAAGGCCGCCGGGACGAGCCCGGCGACTTCGTCGCGCATGGCTGGCGGCACCTCGTAGCAACCGCCGCACACGTGGGAACCGATGTACGCCTCGATCAGCGTGGCGCCAAGACTGCGCATCGCGTCGACGGTCGCGCCCACCACCCCGGCGACCATGCCGGCGCGGCCGGCGTGTGCGACCCCGACGACTCCGGTGGCGGCATCGGCGAAGACCACCGGCACGCAGTCCCCGACTCGGACACAAAGCGCAACGCCGGCCGTCTTCGTCACCAGCGCGTCACACCTTCCGGGCGCCAGCCCAGGTACGTCGACGACCCGGACCTCAGCGCCGTGCATCTGGTGCATGGTCGCGAACCCGGGCACGGCGAACGCGTTTGCCAGCCGAGCGAGGTTGCTGGCGAGCTCGGCGTCTCGGCCGGGTCTCGACCTGCTGACGTCCAGGCTGTCGAACGGCGCCGAGCTGATGCCACCATGGCGATCAGTGAACGCGATGTCGACTGGGCCGAACTCGGAGCGCTCGCGGCTGGCGAACACGTACTACTTGAGGAAGTCGGGGACGTCGAGGTCCTCGTTGTCGTCGAACGGGATCGCGCGCGGCTGCTTGGCGGGGCGCTGAGGCTCCCGACTGGGTGCGGGCTTTGCGGCAGCCGAGTCGGGAGTGGTCGAGGTCGGGCTGGGACGGGCTGGCTGAGCCGGTGGGGCGGGCTGCCCCCCGGGTGCCGCGGGAGCGGGGTCTCGACGCAGCGCCGGTTGAGACTGGTCGCGTCGCTTGGGCATCCCGCCGTCGAATCCGGCGGCAATCACGGTCACCCGAACCTCGTCGCCGAGCGCGTCGTCGATCACCGCGCCGAAAATGATGTTGGCATCGGCGTGGGCGGCCTGGGAGACCAGCGCCGCTGCCTCGTTGATCTCGAACAAGCCGAGATCCGATCCACCGGAGATCGAGAGCAGCACCCCGTAGGCGCCGTCGATAGAGGCCTCCAGCAGTGGGCTCGAGACCGCCATCTCGGCGGCGACGACTGCCCTGTCGTCGCCGTTGGCCCGGCCGATGCCCATCAGCGCAGACCCTGCGTTCTGCATCACCGACTTCACGTCGGCGAAGTCGAGGTTGATCAGACCCGGGGTGGTGATCAGGTCGGTGATGCCCGAGACACCCTGCAACAGCACCTGGTCGGCCTGCTTGAACGCGTCGAGGACGCTCACGTTGCGGTCGGAGATCGACAGCAGCCGGTCGTTCGGGATCACGATGAGCGTGTCGACTTCTTCGCGCAGAGCCGCAATCCCTTCTTCGGCCTGGTTGGCGCGACGCCGACCTTCGAAGGCGAACGGCCGCGTCACGACCCCGATTGTCAACGCGCCAAGGGCGCGGGCGATCCGTGCCACGACGGGGGCTCCGCCGGTACCTGTGCCGCCACCCTCGCCGGCGGTCACGAAGACCATGTCAGCGCCCTTGAGCACTTCTTCGATCTCCTCGGAGTGGTCACCGGAAGCTTGTCCCCCCACCTCCGGGTCGGCGCCCGCCCCAAGACCGCGCGTAAGCTCCCGGCCGATGTCGAGCTTGACGTCGGCGTCGCTCATGAGCAACGCCTGGGCGTCGGTGTTGATGGCGATGAACTCCACACCTCGAAGCCCAACTTCGATCATCCGGTTGACGGCATTGACTCCACCACCGCCGATGCCGACAACCTTGATGACCGCCAAGTAGTTCTGCGGTGCTGCCACGAGCGCGCCTCTCGATGAGTAACGGGGTGGCGGACTCGTCGTCGAACCCGCCCTTGGTTCGGTGCTGCTGAGGGTCATGCGGTGGGGAAGGGCGGCAGGTTCTGGGGATAACTCTCAACGTCCAGTAGAGAGTTACCGTTATGTCAACCTCGCCTACGGATCAACTTAGGACACGTCGACCAGCAGGGCAACCGACACGCCCAGGTAGATGCCCGTTACCACTGCGGACGCTCAACGCGGAGACGTCGTCGGCTGTTCGGGAACGCTCACGTCGTACACCGAGGCCGGGCGCTGCATCAACAGCAGCAGCACCTTGACCTTGCGGTCCGACTCGGCGGCGCTCCCCCACACCACCTCGCGCCCACCCCGCAGCCGCAGGTGAATCGAGTCCATCGAGCTCGCTTCCAGGTGCTTCAGCTGCGAGCGGAGGCTGGTGGGCAGCGCCACAACCACCCGGCCCACCTCACGCAGCGCCACCCGGGTGGCTTCGCCTTGGAACTGCAGCACGGCGAGTTGCGGGTTGCGTCGTGTCGTCTTCAGGTAGAGCACTCCTTCTTTGTCGAGGACCTGCCACGACCCGTCCCGGTGGATGGTCGCGACCGGCTGCCGCTCCTCGACGGTGATCGAGATGGTGTGTGGCCAGGCGCGATGCACGTCGGCGTTAGCGACGGCAGCCAGCTGGGACACCCGGTCGTCGACGGCATCGAGGTCGACGCGGGCCAGCGGCGTCTGCGGCTCGATCGCCGCAGCCCTCACCACAGCCTGGTCGGAGACCGAGGAACCTCCTTTGACCTCGACCCGGTCGGCGGCGAGCCAGGTCGAGAAGAAGACCGCGTAGCCGATGACCCCCAAACCGGCCACGACGACGGCGCTCAGCAGCAACGGTCGCAGCTGACGGAGCCGCCGCCGCCATTGCCGTGGTGGGCGGGCGGGCGACCCAGGGGACCCCGTCACCACGAGCACCTCGTGCGCTGCTCCAGCAGGGCGATCACGGCAGGCCCGATCTCGGTCACGTCGCCGGCTCCGAGCGTGATGACGAGGTCGCCTGTGTGCGCCCGGCCGGCCACCTCGGCCGACGTCTGCGACCAGTCCCCCACGAAGGCCACGTGCCCTGCAGCCAAGGGCACGGCGTCAGCCACTTTGACGCCATTCACGGACGGGTCCGGATCCTCGCGGGAACCGTAGACGTCCATCACCACGACCTCGTCGGCAGCACCGAGCGCCGCGCCCATCTGGACGGCAAACGCTTTCGTCCGGCTGAAGAGGTGTGGCTGGAAACAGGCCACCAGCCGACCGGCACCGGCGACCACCCTGGCCGCCGCCAGGTCGGCAGCGATCTCCACTGGATGGTGGGCGTAGCTGTCGAAGACCCGGACGCCGGCCGCTTCCCCCTTGAACTCCATCCGGCGACCACTGCCTCGAAAAGCCGCGAGCCCGCGGGCCAGCTCATCGAACGCGTATCCCAGCTCGAGCCCCGCGGCGAGGGCGGCGAGAGCATCGATGATGTAGTGCTGGCCTGGCACCCGCAGGGTGACACGTCCCAGCGTCTCGTCGCCGCGGCGCACGTCGAACTGTGACGTCTCGCCGGCGTACGTACACCGGACCGCCTGGAGGTCGGTGCCGTCCGCGAACCCGACCCGGATCGTCACGAGTCCCCGCTGCAAAGCGCGGTCGGCGACCAGCGCGGCGCCAGCGTCGTCGACGCAGCAGACGACGAAGCCGGCTGGTTGGATCCGGCCGAGGAAGCTATAAAACACCTCGGCGTACGCCGCTGCGGTGCCGAAGTGGTCGAGGTGGTCCACATCGACGTTGGTGATGACGGCACCCGCGGGTGAGTAGGTCAAGATCGCGCCGTCACTCTCGTCGCCCTCCACGACGAAGACGTCGCCGGACCCCGCGGCGGCGTTGAGGCCAGAGGCGGTGAGGGTCGATCCGATCGCGTACGACGGGTCGGCGTCCGTGGCCAGCAGGGCCGTGGTGAGCATCGACGTCGTCGTCGTCTTGCCGTGGGTGCCGGTGACCACGACCGCTCGATGGCCGGACAGGACGGACTGGACGGCAGCCGACCGTGGCCAGAGCCGCAGACCGAGCTCACGTGCACGGAGAACCTCGGGGTTGTCGTCGCGGACGGCGGTGGACACGACCACGGTGTCTGCACCCTCGACATGGGCTGGGTCGTGACCCACCCAGCATCGGATCCCTAGCGTGCGCAGGGATTGCAGCATCGAAGAGTCGGACTGGTCGCTCCCGGAGACCCGGATGCCACGCATGGTCATCACCCGTGCGATGCCGGAGAGGGCGGCGCCCCCAATCCCCACGAAGTGCACCTGGCCGAGCTCGTCGGCCGGTGCGATGCGGGCGGGCACGTCGACCGTCATCTCGTGGCTGCCTTGATGATCATGTCGGCGAGTCGGTCATCGGCGTCCCGCCGGATGAGATCGGTGGCGGCGGCGCCCATCGCCTCGAGGCGGTTGCGGTCGAGCAGCAGCGCGGGCACGTGCTGCCGCACCCAGTCCGGCGTGAAGTCGGCGTCGTCGACGAGCAAGCCGCCTCCTGCCGCGACGACTGCCGACGCGTTCAGCGCCTGCTCACCGTTGCCGATCGGCAGCGGCACGAACACTGCGGGCAAGCCGATGGCCGCGGCCTCGGTGACGGAGTTCGCCCCGGCGCGGCCGACGACCGCGTCGGCGGCGGCGTAGGCGAGCTCCATCTTGTCGACGTACGAGACCACGACATAGGGCGGACCGCCCGGTCCCAGGTCGCTCGGAAGGGTGACGTCACCCTTGGGGCCTTTGACGTGCAACACCTGGATGCCGGCGGCCGCGAAGGCAGCGGCGGCGGCAGACACCGACTCGTTGATGCGACGGGCTCCCTGCGAGCCACCTGTGACGAGCAAGGTCGGCGTGTCCTGCTGGAGCCGGAAGTGGTCGCGGGCCAAGGCGCGCAGCTCGACCCGGTCGAGCAGCGAGATAGCTCGACGGATCGGCAGGCCGACGAAACGCGCATGAGGCAGCTGGGTATCCGGGAACGACGTAGCGACGAGCTTCGTGCAGACGCGGGCGCCGAAACGGTTGGCCAGCCCCGGCAGGGCGTTCCCCTCGTGGATGACAAGCGGCACTTTCTCCCTGCGCGCGACCACGTATGCCGGCATCGACACGTAGCCACCGAAACCGGTGATGACGTCCGGCTGCAGCCGACGGACGACCTCGCGGGTCGCTGCGACTGCAGCCCTGAGCCGACGAGGGACGCGGACAAGGTCAGCTCCCAGCGCCCGAGGGAGCGGGACCGGCGGGATCAGCTCGAGGCGGTAGCCTGCCTCGGGGACGATCCGGGCCTCGAGACCGTTGGCGGTACCGAGACAGGTGATCTCAGCATCAGGGACCTTACGGCGCAAGGCCTCTGCCGTTGCGATCAGTGGTGACGTGTGACCGGCCGAGCCACCGCCGGCGAGGAGGACGCGCACGGGTCGTCGTCACCGTCCCGCAGGCGCCGGTGTGCCGGCGTTACGTTTGCGCCGTGCGCGCAGCGCCGCCCGGGCTCCAGGCTCAGTTTGCGCGAACGACATGAGCAGGCCGAGCGCCACCAGGGTGGGCACCAGGGCTGATCCTCCGTAGGAGATCAGCGGCAGCGGGATGCCGATGACCGGCAGCAGGCCGAGCACCATCCCGATGTTGATGACGGCCTGTCCGAGCAGCCAGACGACGATGCCGGCCGAGGCGTAGCGCACGAATGGGTCGTTGGTCCGCGACGCGACCCGGATCCCGGCATAGGCCAGCATCGCGAAGAGCGCCAGCACCATCAACGTGCCGAAGAGCCCGAACTCCTCGCCGATGATGGCGAAGATGTAGTCGGTGTGAGACTCCGGAAGCCCACCCCACTTCTGGCTGCTGGCACCGATCCCTCTGCCCCACAGCCCGCCGGTGGCGAGAGCGAAGAAGCCGTGGCTGGCTTGCCAGCCGCCGTCGCCGTACTCCGCCAGCGGGTCGAGGAAGCCGGTGAGCCTTGCCACCCGCTCTTGCTCAGTGGTGGCGATCGCGAACGCGCCGACACCGATGACCAAGAAGGTGGCACCGAAGAGCCGAACCGGAGCACCGACGATCCACAACATCCCCAAGATGATGCCGAGGAGCACGAGCGCCGTACCGAGGTCACCTTGGCCGATCACCAGCGCCACCACGAACAGCGAGATCGGCACCATGGGCACGACGAGGTGTCGCCACTCCTGTAGCAGCCTCCCCTTCCGGGCGTAGACGTCGGCAAGCCACAGCACCAAGGCGAGCTTGGCGAGCTCGGACGGCTGGAACTGGAAGGGGCCACCGAAAGAGATCCAGTTGCGGTTGCCGTTGACGAGGACACCGAGCCCGGGGACGTAGGTGAGCGCAATCAGGACGGACGCGACCACCAGAGCGGGCCAGGACAGGTACCGGATCAACCGCTGCGGTAGCCGAGAAGTCACCCAGGCAAGGGGGACGCCGATGGCGACCCACATCGCCTGACGCAGGAAGATCGCATAAGAACTGCCGTACTCCCGCAGCGACGAGACACTGGAAGCGCTGAGGACCATCAGCAGGCCGAGCGCCAGCAGCAAGGCCGCGACTCCCAGCACGATGTGGTACGACGTCAGCGGTCGCTCAAGTGTGCGTCTGATCGCGACCCGGAGCGTGTCGGTGCTCGCTGATGGGAGATGTGAGTCGGGGGTGGTCGCCACGTCAACCCTTCTCCCATCCCACGACTGCGGGAACGCCGTCAGCGTCCGGCCAGTGACTGCACGGCTGCCGCGAAGGCGTCGCCGCGGGCCGCGTAGCTCGCGAACATGTCCTGGGACGCGCATGCCGGTGCGAGCAAGACGGTGTCGCCGGGGCGGGCGAGAGTGGCTGCGGCTGTGACGACGCGCTCCATCGCTCCAGTGTCGGTGTCGGCGACCTCGATCACGGGGACATCCGGCGCGTGTCGCGCCAGCGCCTCGGCGACCGCGGATCGGTCTGCCCCGAGCAGCACTGCGCCACGCAGTCGGTCGACGGAGGACTCGACGAGGTCGTCGAACGTCGCCCCTTTCGCCAGACCCCCGGCGACCCACACAACTGAGGAGAAGGACTGCAATGATGCAAGGGCCGCGTGCGGGTTGGTGGCCTTGGAGTCGTCGACGTAGACGATGCCATGCACGGTTGCCACCTCGGCGATCCGGTGCCGGTCGAGCTCGAAGCCCTGCAGCCCCCGCCGGACCGCACCGGCAGACACACCATGCGATCGAGCCAGCGCAGCGGCGGCCAACGCGTTGGAGACATTGTGTGGCGCACCAGTCGGTACGTCGACGACGCGTGCGAGCTCGGCGGCGTTGCGGTCGCGGCCCTCGATGAAGGCACGGTCGGCTAGCACGTCGTCGACGACTCCCACCATCCCGACCGAGGGCACGCCCAGGGTGAAGCCGATCGCGCGGGCGCCCTCGATCACCTCCGCCTCCTCCACCATCCGCTGCGTCACGGGGTCGTCGACGTTGTAGACACAGGACACCTGGCAGCGTTCGTAGATCTTTGCCTTGGCTTCGCTGTAGCGGTCGAAGTCACCGTGCCAGGACAGATGGTCGGGGGCGACGTTGAGGACAGCGGCCGAGTGCGCGGACATGGAGCTGATCCAGTGGAGTTGGTGCGACGATAGCTCGACGGCCACCACGTCGAGCGGCTCAGGGCTCATCACCACCTCGCACATCGGGACCCCGACGTTGCCGGCCGCAACCGAGAGCAGGCCGTCGGCGCGAAGGATGGCGTCGAGCATCTGGACCGTCGTCGTCTTGCCGTTCGTGCCGGTCAGGCACAGCCATGGTGGGGGGCTCTGCGGAGCACGCAACCTCCAGGCAAGCTCGACGTCACCCCAGATCGGGATGTCGCGGCCGGCCGCGAGGCGCAGCAACGGAGCACTCGGCGAGATACCGGGCGACGTCACGACGAGGTCGACCTCAACGGGAAACGCGGCCTCCTGGTCCTCTTCCAGGCGGACATCGACGCCAAGGATCTCCAGCAGCTTGGCCTTCTCCAGCGTCTCGCCGTCGGTGGAGTTGGCGAGCACGGTCACCTGCGCACCAAGATGTTGCAGAGCATCCGCGGCCGCGAAACCGGAGAGCGCGAGGCCGGCCACCGTCACCTTCAGCGCTGACCATTGGGACCCTCGGTGCGCTGCGGGGAGCCAGGAGACGTCGCGGGAGGAGCTCACGGCGTCACACCCCCAGCACCCACTCGGCATAGAAGATGCCGAGTCCGAGGGCGACCGAGATCCCGCAGATGATCCAGAACCTGATGACGACCGTGACCTCGGCCCATCCGAGCAGCTCGAAGTGGTGGTGCAGCGGTGCCATCCGCAAGAGTCGTCTGCCCTTGCTCAGCTTGAAGAAACCGACCTGAAGGATCACTGACAGGGTGATGACCGCGAACAGCCCGCCGAAGACGAGGAGCAGCAGTTCCGTGCGGCTCATGACGGCGAGTCCTGCCATCGCTCCACCCAGCGAGAGCGACCCAGTGTCACCCATGATGATCTGAGCCGGCGACGCGTTCCACCACAGGAAACCGAAGCAGGCGCCGGTGATGGCGGCCGCCACCACCGCAAGGTCGAGTGGGTCGCGAATCGCGTTGTAGCACTCTTCGCCCGGAGTGATCGCGCAGAACTGGTTGTTCTGCCAGATGCCGACGAGCGTGTAGGCACCGAACACCATCACTGCACTGCCCGTCGCCAGTCCGTCGAGCCCGTCGGTGAGGTTCACGGCGTTGCTTGTGCCGACAATGATGATGAGCACCCAGATGATGACCAGAATCGCCGGAAGCTCCCAGTTGACGACGCGGATGAACGAGATCGCCGGAGACGCCGGTGCGAATCCCCGTGAGTCGGCGAACTGCAGACTCAGCCATCCAAAGGCCACGGCGACGAACGTCTGCCCGCCGAACTTAGCTTTGCTGCGCAACCCCAGGTTCCGCTGCTTGACGATCTTGATGTAGTCGTCGACGAAACCGACAGCGCCGAGGCCGACGAACAAGAAGAGCAGCAGCATCGCCGAGGCGGACGGCAGGTCCCGTGTCAGCAGCTTCGCCGCGAAGTACGCCACCAGCGTGGCAAGGATGATGACGAGACCTCCCATCGTGGGTGTCCCTCGCTTGGTGTGGTGCGAAGTAGGTCCGTCGTCACGGATCAACTGTCCGTAGCCCTGCTTGGCAAGAATCGCGATGGCCCACCGGGTGCCGAGCAGCGTACCGATGAGCCCGAGACTTCCGGCGAAGAGCAACGCCCTCACGTGCCGGCCCCTGTCGTGTCCCCAAGCAGTGCCAGGGCAACCCTCTCCAGTCCCACAGCCCTCGATGCTTTCACGAGAACGACGTCTCCCCCCTGCACCGCGCCCTGCACATAGGCGATTGCCTCAGCGACGTCACCGACGAGCACCGGCTGCTGCTGGCCGGCACCTGTTTGTTCGGCACCCACCGAGATGGCGCGGGCGCCCTCGCCCACGACGATCAGCTGGGAGACGCCGAGGCGCCCTGCGAGTCGCCCGACGGCGACATGCGCAGCCACACTCTCCGGCCCGAGCTCGAGCATCTCGCCCAGCACCGCGAACGTTCTGGATGGCCCGCCACGTCGGCGGCCGATCTCCGCAAGCGTCTCTACCGCTGCTTGCATGCTGTCCGGGTTCGCGTTGTAGGCATCGTTGATGACCGTCACGCCCTCGACGGACGCCTCGACCTCCATCCGCCACGGGGAGCGTGGCCTGGCGCCGTCAAGGACAGACAAGACACCTGGGAGTGCCAATCCCAGACCGGTGGTCACTGCGACCACCGCGGCGGCGTTGCCCGCATGATGCTCGCCGACGAGACCCAGCTGCAGATGGGCTCGGACGCCCCCCACCGCCAGCGCGAAGCTCACTCTGCCGACATCATCGAGGCCGACGTCGCTGATCTGCACGTCAGCAGCCAGCGACACTCCGAACGTCACCACGTGCGCGGACGTACGGCCGCGCATGGCCGCGACCTCCGCGTCGTCGGCGTTCAAGACGGCCAGGCCACCAACGGGGAGTCCCTCCACCAGCTCGCCCTTGGCGGCAGCGATCTCGGTCCGCGAGCCGAACTCGCCGAGGTGGGCCACGCCGACATTGAGCACGAGGCCGACGGACACGGGGGCGATCGAGGTCAGGTAGGAGATGTGTCCCCGTCTTCGCGCCCCCATCTCGAGGACCAGGTAGCGCGTCGACGAGGTGGCCCGAAGCGCCGTCAGGGGAACCCCGATCTCGTTGTTGAGCGAGCCTTCGGGCGCCACCGTCTCGCCGAACCGTTCGAGCACCAGCGCGAGCAAGTCCTTTGTCGTGGTCTTGCCCTGCGATCCGGTCAAGCCGATGACTGTCAGGTGAGGTAGCGCCGCGACGACGTGCGCCGCCAGCCGCCCCAGCGCCGCCACGACGTCGTCGACCTGGACTGCTGGTACGCCGACAGAGCGGCTTACCAAGGCGGCGCTGGCACCAGCGGCAACCGCTGCCACCGCGAAGTCGTGACCGTCCACCCGCTGCCCATCGATCGCGACGAACAGACCGCCCGGCTCGACCTCGCGTGAGTCACGAGAAGGCCCACCCGCCACCTCGAGGTCTCCCGGCCCGTCGACGACCCGTCCGCCAACGACCTCGGCAATCTCGTCGAGCGTCATCGAGATCATCCGAGTCCCCCCTGCGCGAGACGGTCCAGGACTGCGCCGGCGACTGTGCGGTCGTCGAACGGGTGCAGCGTGCCCCCGATGTCCTGGCCCGTCTCATGCCCCTTGCCGGCGATCAGCACCGTGTCCCCGCGCTCTGCCCCCCTGAGGGCGAAGCCGATAGCGTCCTCACGGTCCCCGATTTCGCGCAGCTGCGCGTCCGTCGCGGCATCGACGGCGCCGGTCATCAGCTGGGCTCGGACTGCGGCGGGATCCTCGCTCCTGGGATTGTCGTCGGTGACGACCACGACGTCAGCGATCCGTGCGGCCACTGCGCCCATCAGCGGACGCTTACCCTGGTCCCGGTCGCCCCCTGCGCCGACGACGACCAGCAGCCGTCCCGGTGTGACCGCTCGCAGCGCCTCCAGAGTTGCTGACAGCGCGTCCGGCTTGTGGGCATAGTCGACGATCACCGTGAAGTCCTGTCCGCGGTCGACCGGCTCCATCCGTCCCGGCACACCAGAGATGAGTGAGATCGCCTGTGCCGCCGCAAGCATCTCTCCGCCCATCTCGCCGATGCAGGCGAGCGCACACACGGTGTTCGAGACGTTGAAGCCCCCGGCCAAGGCGATGGACGCGTCGACCCGGAGGCCACCCGGACCGGTCAGCACGAACGATGAACCTCGCTGCGTGGTGGTGATCTCGGTTCCGCGCCAGTCCGCCTCGGCCTCGGTTGTCGTGTACGTCGCCAGCTCAATCTGCGCTGCCGCGAGGAGGCGGGCGACCTCCTGGTCGTCACGGTTGACGAGCCCGCGGGTGGCCCGCGACGAGGTGAAGAGGTCGGCTTTCGCTGCGAAGTAGTCGTCCACCGTCTGGTGGAAGTCGAGATGGTCCCGTCCGAAGTTCGTGAAGACCGCGAGGTCGAACACGACACCGTCGACCCGCCCACTGACGAGCGCGTGGCTGGAGACCTCCATGGCGCACACGTCGACACCTTGCTCGCGCATCACGGCGAACAAGGCCTGCAGGTCAGGTGCCTCCGGCGTGGTGAGGTCGCTCGACACCGCGTGTCCGGCTATCCGCGTGCCCATGGTGCCGATCACCGCGGTACGCTGCCCGGCGCCCGCGAAACCCGCCTCGATGAGCTGGGTCGTGGTCGTCTTTCCTTGTGTGCCGGTCACCCCGATGACCGTCAGCCCTTCGGCGGGGTGTCCGTAGACCAGCGCCGCGGTCGAGCCCAGCCACCGTCGTGCGTCGTCGACGACAAGCATCGGCAGCGAAACCTCCGGAGCCATGCTCGCGCCCAGCGGGTCGGTGAGCCAGGCGACGGCGCCGGCCGCTTCGGCAGCTGCCACGTAGCGCGCTCCGTGGGTGACGCCGCCGGAGCGGGCGACGTAGAGGTCCCCGGGACGGACGTGTCCCGAGGACTGGGCGAGCCCTGTCACCTCGACCGGGGATTGCGGTGGCACTTGGTCGCGGGCGCCGACGTGGACCGCGATGTCACGCAGCCTGACGGGCGTCGCCGACGACGGCCGCGTGGGGGCGGTCACGTTCGGGCTTTGCGGTCGCACAGCCGAAGGCTAACAACGAGCCTCACCAGCTGACGGGCAGCGCGGGCTGGCGCTTCCCGGTCGGCGGTACGCCGAACTTCTGCAGGGTGGCGGCCATCAGGTCATGAAAGACCGGTCCGCCGGTCGTGCCGCCACCGCCGCCGTCCTTCGGCTCCTGGACGACCACGTACACGACGAAGCGTGGGTCGTCTGCGGGCGCGAACCCGGCGAAAGACACCGTGAACGAGCCGTCGTAGCAGCCGCAGGACTCGTCAACGCGCTGTGCCGTACCCGTCTTGCCGGCGACCCGGTAGCCGGTGATGGCGGCGTCCGGTGCGGTGCCTTCCGGCCCGGTCACCTCCTCCATCATTCGGGCCACCTGCTCGGCCGCCCGGGACGAGACGACTCGGTGCCGCTCGGGGGCGGCTACCGGGGTGACCTGACCGTCGTCGTCGACGTAGCCCTCGACCAGCGATGGCTGCACGTAGACGCCGTCGTTGGCGACGGCCGCGACCGCCGCGGTCATCTGGACGGCGTTGACAGATAGGCCCTGACCGAACGAGATGGTGTCGTGCGTGATGGGCAGCCAGTTCCGCGGAGGTGGCAGCAGCCCCTTGGTCTCACCGCCGAGACCGACATCGGTCTGTGCTCCGAAGCCGAAGTCACGCAGGTAGCCGTAGAGCTCCCGGCTCGGCATCCGCTCGGCCGCGCGGACCGTCCCGATGTTCGACGACTTGGCGACGACGCCGGTTGTCGTCAACCGAAGTGTGCCGTGGTAGAAGTAGTCGTGAATCGTGCTGTCCGCCCGCGGCAGCACCGCGGGCACCGTGATCTTGGTCCGGGGCGTGACATAGCCCGCGTCGATGAGCGCCGCGAACGTGAGCACCTTCTCCACGCTTCCCGGCTCGTAGACGTCTTGCACGGCTCGGGACCCATAGTCTTGCGGCGCGGACAGCTTGCGCTGGTTCGGGTTGAACGTTGGTGTGTCGGCGAGCGCCAGCAGCTGACCGGTCTTGACGTCCATCACCGCCGCTATGCCCGAGGTGCCGCCCGAGTCGCGCACCGCCTGCGACAGCCGTCGCTGCGCCAGGAACTGGAGATCCTGGTCGATGGTGAGCTGGACTCCCGTCCCCTCCTTTGGCTGCTTGACGGTGCTGTCAGCCAGCGGGAGCTGTTGACCGTCGGCCGACACCTCGAACGTGGCTGATCCGTCACGGCCGGCGAGGATCTGTTCGAACTTCGACTCGACGCCGGAACCGCCGTAACCGTCGTCGGTGAGGAATCCGACGATGTTCGCGGCCACGTCATCGGCGGGGTAGGTCCGCAAGGTGTCGTCGTCGACGTACACACCGGGGTAGTCGGAGCGGTGAAGGTACGCGACCACGGCGGCCGCCTTCTCCGGTTCGACGTGGCGGACGAGCTCGACATACCTCGTGCTCGTCTTGCGGAGCAGCGTGACGGTGTCGATGTAGTCGGCCCCGAGCCGGCGGTGCAGGATCGTGGCGATCTCCCTGGCGTCGTCATGGGCGTCGGTCGGGTCGGCCACGATCTTGCTCGCATCGACGGTCTCGGCGAGCGCCACCATGTTGCGGTCGTAGATGCCCGCCCGGGGCGCTTCGAGCGTGACGGTCTTCGCACCCTTCTGCGCTGACAGGGCGGCATAGTCGTTCTCGTCGATCCCTTGCAGCTGGATGAGCCGGGCGGCGAAGAGCGACAGTACGAAGGCGACGACGCAGAAGCTACTCCACAACCGAAACGTGCCGGTGGCCAGCGTCATCGTGCGGGGTCGGCGCTTGAACCGCTTGCGAGTGGATCGGTTCGGAGTCGGCCGACGCGCCGACGACGAGGCAGGGCGTTTGGCTTGCTTGCTCGGGGTAGCCGGTTTGCGCCGGTCACCTGGCGTTCGCTGGGTCACCGATCCCCTACCCCGTTGCTCGGCTGTGACGGATGTGGCACATGTTGCAGGAGTTATTTGTATCCCGGTACCACCGCTATCCCTCGGAGCTGCCTCTCGTGTCGGTGGAGTTTGTCGAACTCTGGGGTCTTACCGGCTGCTGCGCGGCCTGGCCTGGTCGGCCGACGGAGGGTTCGCCTTGTGCTGTCCCAGCGGGGCCACCCCGCCTACGTGTTGGCCGGCAAGCTCCGGCGGCACCTTCCCAGCGGAGGGGTCAGCTGTCAGGGCGGCCATGCCCACGTCCACCTTGTTGTGCGCGACGCCCGGCACCGCAGCGCCGACGATCTTGCCCGAAGAGATCGAGAGGAACGCCGGGCTGTCGTTGCGCACCATACCCAGGCGTAGCGCGCGCTCGGCCAGCTGCTGCGGCTGCTGCAGGTCGGCCACCTGCACGCTCAGGTTCTGTTGGCGTAAGGCCAGGTCCGCCGAGGTCTGCCGCAGATCGGTCACCTCGTACGCGCCCCGCTGCAGACCGGTGTTGAGCAGCAACAACCCGACGAGCCCCAGGCCGAGCAACGAGACGACCAGCAGCACGAACGGGACTCGTGGAGTGTGCCCCGCCATCTTGGGCACGATTGTGAGTCGCGGCCTCGGCAGCGGGGCAAGGCGCAGTGCCTTGACCCGTGCCTGGTGCACCACTGAGCTCACGCGACCTCCCGGGTCCGAACTGCGGCACGCAACCTGACCGAGGCGGCGCGCTGGTTGTGCTCGATGTCTTCGGCCCGGGCAACTTCGGCGCCACGGGTGAGGAGCCTCAGCTCTGGCTCGTGTCCTGGCAGGACGACCGGCAGGTCGAGCGGGGCAGTGGACCTGGACCGGGCCACCAGAGCGCGCTTGGCGAGGCGGTCCTCGAGCGAGTGGTAGGACATGACGACGATGCGACCTCCAACGGCAAGCGCGTCGATGGCCGCCGGCAACGCCCGTTGGAGGACAGCGATCTCGTCGTTGACCGCGATCCGGAGCGCCTGAAAGGTGCGCTTAGCTGGGTTGCCCCCGGTACGGCGGGCAGCTGCCGGGATCGAGGATCGCACCAGGTCCACGAGTCGGGCACTGGTCGAAAACGGCTCGCGCTGTCGCTCCCGCACGACCGCCTCGGCGATACGACGGGAGTACCGCTCCTCGCCGTAGCGGGAGAGGATGCGCGACAGCTCGTGAACCGAAGCCGTGTTGAGGAGCTCCGCCGCCGTCGTCCCCCGCTTCTGGTCCATCCGCATGTCGAGCGGCGCGTCCTGTGCGTACGCGAAGCCGCGGTCGGTCTCGTCGAGCTGCATCGACGAGACGCCGAGGTCGAACAACACGCCTTGGATCCGGTCCATCCCGAGTCGCGAGAGAACATCGGGGATCTCGTCGTACACCGCGTGCACGAGCGTGGTCCGAGCGGCGAACGGTTGCAGTCGCTCGGCTGCGAGCGCCAACGCCTTGGAGTCGCGGTCCATGCCGACGAGCTGCGCGTGAGGACACGCAGCGAGAATCGCCCCGGCGTGCCCCGCCAGCCCGAGCGTCGCGTCGACGAGCACCGACGCCGGTTCGGTCAGTGCGGGCGCGACGAGGGCGACCACGCGGTCGAGCAACACCGGGACATGGCGGGGGTCCGACATGGTCAGCTCAGCCGGCCAGCTTCGAGATGAGCAACACGCCCACGGCAAGGGCGGTCGAGGCGAGCGCCGAGGCCGCGGCGACGGCGACGCCATCCTTGGCGGCCTCGCGCACCCGACGGGGAGGTTGCTCGGACTCGTGGGTGGCAGCTTCCCAACTCAACATGTTCGCCCTTCGAGAGTGTGGTCGCGGCTCGGCCGCGGAACCGAATCGGTGCGGACCCGGTGCTTGGGCCGGTGCTGGCTTGGTGGCTTGGTGGATCCGGACTGGTGACGCGGACTGGTGACGCGGAAGTGGTGACGCGGATTGGGCGTTTCGTACGGCCAGGCCCCCGTCCGCTCCTTCGCTTGATGCCCGTCTGGCGCCGGGGAAGGTGCGCCAGAAGAACCGAAGGGGCGGCTCGGAGACCTCGACATACGACGTCGGGGTCGGTCTAGAACTCGTGGGAGCCTGGCAGCACCTCCTCAGACCAGTCCGCGAACGCCGACTCCTGCTCGGCGCTGTAGGTGCTCCAGGCGTCGGCGTCCCAGATCTCCACCCGGGTGTAGGCGCCGATGACGACGCACTCGCGGGTGAGGCCGGCGTACTCGCGCAATGCGCCAGGCAGCGTCACGCGACCCTGCTTGTCGGCGCTCTCGGCAGATGCGCCGGCGAAGAGCATCCGCATGAAGTCACGGCCCCGTCGATTGGTCACCGGGGTCTCGCGGAGCTTCTCGGTGAATCGACGGAACTCCGAGCTCGGCCACACGTAGAGGCAGCGCTCCTGTCCCATCGTCACCACGAGTCCCTCCGACAGCTCATCTCTGAACTTCGCCGGCAAGAAGAGCCGGCCCTTGTCGTCGAGGCGAGGCGTGTGCGTCCCCAAGAACACGGGTAGGCACCTCCCTCACGGACGCCGATTTACTCCATTACGCTCCACTCTACTCCACATCTCTCCACCGTCAACCAATACTGGGTGGCTTCACGACGTGTCGACCCACCCGCCGCCCCCGCCGCGCGGGCCTTCTGCTCCCTGGCGACCGCTCGGCTGAGTGCGCCACGATGCGTGCAGCGATGTGTGGTAGGGCGAAGCGGAGCGTGGTGGAGCAGCACGTTCTCGGGGCGAACCCAAAGGGCCGGGCGAGACATCGGCCGGCGGCTCGGTGACGAGACCCGAATCGGTCCATTCGTCCGTTGTCGATGAGGTAGGTTCGCTGACACGGAGCGGGGGACCGCCGCTGCCGACCTGGTCCGCGGGTCGAGGTCGGCGTCACCACATCGTTACCGATGGGGCATCGCAGACCTGGCCGCGAGTTGCCAAGATGCAACCTCCGGGTCCTCTCGACCCGGCTGACGTACGTGGGCACGAATGGCAAGGGGATCGCATGAGCAGTGTCGACACCGTGGAGACGGTGA
The DNA here is from genome assembly GCA_013697905.1 of Nocardioidaceae bacterium. Classification (GTDB taxonomy): domain Bacteria; phylum Actinomycetota; class Actinomycetes; order Propionibacteriales; family Nocardioidaceae; genus JACDHG01. Next base: position 2,677 of record JACCVZ010000137.1, on the reverse strand, counting down.
CGCGCCGGGTCACCGAAAACATCGAGAAAGTGATCGAGGGCAAAGCCGACGTCATCCGTACGTCGGTGACGGTGCTGCTGGCCGAGGGGCATCTGTTGATCGAGGACGTGCCCGGCGTCGGCAAGACGATGCTCGCGAAGACACTGGCGCGGTCGATCGACGGCACGGTCAAGCGCATCCAGTTCACCCCGGACCTGCTGCCGTCCGACGTGACCGGGGTCTCGATCTACAACCGCGACACCCGCGACTTCGAGTTCCGCCCCGGCGGCGTCTTCGCCAACGTCGTGGTCGGCGACGAGATCAACCGCGCCTCGCCGAAGACTCAGTCGGCGCTGCTCGAGTGCATGGAGGAGCGTCAGGTCACGGTCGACGGGACGACGTACGAGCTCGCCGCCCCTTTCATGGTGATCGCCACTCAGAACCCCATCGAGATGGAGGGCACCTATCCGTTGCCTGAGGCGCAGCGGGACCGCTTCATGGCGCGGGTCTCGATGGGCTATCCGCTGCCGAAGTCGGAGCTCGCCATGCTCGACAGCCATTCGACGACGAGCCCGCTGGACGACCTGGAGGCCGTCGCCGACGCCGCCGAGATCGCGAAGCTGGTCGACATCGTGCGCACCGTGCATGTCGCCGACTCGGTGAAGCAGTACGCCATCGACATCACCTCAGCCACCCGGCGGTCGCCGGAGCTGCGCCTCGGCGCCTCGCCTCGTGCGACGCTCCACCTGGTGCGCGCTGCCCGCGCCCACGCGGCCCTCGAGGGTCGCGACTACGTGATTCCAGACGACCTGCAGACGCTCGCCGTCCCCGTCATCGCGCACCGGCTCATCACCGGGCTCGAAGCGCAGATGGGCGGCCGCGGGGCCGAGCAGGTGGTCACGTCGATCATCCGCTCCATCCCGGTGCCCGAGTCAACGACACATTACGATCGCTACGTCTGACTTTCGGATGCGCGCTGCACTCTCGACCTTGACCACCCGCGGACGGGCGTTCCTGTCCGCCGGGACCACAAGTGCTGTGTGCGCGATCCTGCTCGGCCAAAAGGACCTGCTCCGGGTCGGTGTACTGCTGATTCTGCTGCCTGTGGTCACCGCGATCCTCGCCAACCGGTCGCGCTACCGATTGTCGTGCTCGCGAGAGATCGCCCCGGCAAGAGTGCAGGCCGGGCAGACCGCACAGGTGTCCTTGCGGCTCGAGAATCCCGGTCGGGTGCCCACCGGTCTGATGCTCCTCGAGGACCAGGTGCCGTATGTCCTCGGCAGTCGGCCGCGGTTCGTCCTCGACCAGCTGCGCCCCCGATGGGATCGCACCATGAGCTACCTGGTGCGATCGGAGGTGCGGGGCCGCTTTGCCATCGGTCCGCTGACGGTTCGTATCAGCGACCCCTTCGGATTCGTCGAGCTCACCCGTGCGTTCACCTCGCGCGCCGTACTGGTGGTCACCCCGGTCGTCGTCGACCTGGCCTCCTTCCGGTTGTCCGGCGAGTGGTCCGGGACGGGCGACAACCGGCCACGCGCCTTCGCTGCCGCCGGGACCGAGGACGTCACCGTGCGCGAGTACCGGCTCGGCGACGACCTGCGACGGATCCACTGGCGGTCAACCGCGCGCACCGACGAACTGATGGTCCGGCGCGAGGAGCAGCCGCACCAGAGCCGCGCGACGATCGTGCTCGACACCCGCGCCGGGGCGCACCGCGGCTCGGGGCCGGCCTCGTCCTTCGAGTACGCCGTGTCGGCCTGCGCTTCGATCGGTGCCTACCTCGCCAGTCAAGGGTTCGTCGTCCGGATGCTGACCGACGACGTACGCGCGTCCGAGGCGACCTGGCACGACCGAGGTATCAGTGGGCCGGTAGAGGTGCAGCTGTTGCTCGAGTCGCTGGCGGTCATCACCACCTCCACCCGATCGGCCTTCAGCCCGACCTCCACCGAGCACAACGCCGCCGGTCTCCTCGTCGCGATACTCGGAGACTGTTCCTCCACCGACGTCGCCAGCTTGTCTGCGCTGCGGGTGGGGTCCACGCGGGCGCTGGCGATCGTCCTCGACGTCGGGGCATGGGCGCGTGGCGACAGCCGCGGCAGCGGCTCCCCGGCGGAGCAGGCGGCGAACCTGCGTGCGCACGGCTGGACCGTCGTGGTGGCCGGCACGGGCGACCGGCTAGGCCAGATCTGGGCCGACGTGTGCCTCCCTCCCGCATTGCGCTCCCACACAGTCGAGCCGCTCGTACAGACGGGACCGGCCGCATGAGCCGGCGGTTCGGAGAGCACCTCAAGCTAGCGTTCCTGGGTTGGCTGGCAACGGTCGCCACGGCCTGTTGTTTCCTGCCCACCATCAGCAACCAGTCCTATCTGATCCAGGCGGCGTTCCTGTCGGCACTTCTGGTCGGTCTCGGCGTCGGGCTCCGCGCGTGCCGGACCCCGGCCGCTGGGGTACTGCTGATCCAGCTGGCGGCCCTGGTGGAGCTGCTCGTCGTCACCTACGGCGACAAGCTCAAGTACGGCCTCCTGCCGACCTCGGGCACGCTCGAAGGTCTGCGGCGCGACATCGACGCCGGCCTCGAGGTGGCACAGAAGTTCGCCGCACCGACACCGAAGAGCGCCGGACTCACGCTGTTGGTGCTGTTCAGCATCGGCGTGGTGGCTGTCCTGGTTGACTTCTTTGCGGTCGGCGTCCACCGGGT
>JACCVZ010000135.1 GCA_013697905.1 Nocardioidaceae bacterium | reverse complement strand
GGCGAGGACGAGCCCGCCGCCGCCAGCAACGCAAAGGCCATCCCCGAAGCCACCCACTGTCGACCCCGGTCCGGCACCCAAGCCGACGGCGAGCTCGCCCGACACCAACCCGGCCTCCACCACCGGTTCTGCCGCCGCTTCGTCGGCCGCGCCCACCCGGGACCGGTCGAAGACCAAGGCGGCACCGGCCACCGACAAGGCCGGCGCGCCGGTACCCAAGGAGCAGGGCAAGAAGGAGCAGGGCAAGAACGAGCAAGCCGAGGTATCCCAGGAGCCTCAGCAGGTTGTCCTGCGCGGGGCGGCAGCGCGGACCGTCACCAACATGGACACATCTTTGAGCGTGCCGACCGCCACCAGCGTGCGATCAGTGCCGGTCAAGCTGCTCGTGGACAACCGGGTCGTCATCAACAACCATCTGGCCCGCGCCCGCGGCGGCAAGGTGTCCTTCACCCACATCATCGGTTACGCCTTGGTGAAGGCGCTCACGTCGATGCCGGAGATGAACTACGGGTTCGAGGTTGTCGACGGCAAGCCCACCCTGCTGAAGCCCGCGCACATCAACCTCGGGCTCGCGATCGACGTCCAGAAGCCCGACGGCTCGCGCCAGCTCCTCGTACCGTCTATCAAAGCCGCGGAAGGCATGACCTTCGCCGGCTTCTGGGCGGCGTACGAAGATGTCGTACGCCGGGCCCGCGACAACAAGCTGACCGTCGACGACTTCCAGGGCACCACGATCACCTTGACCAACCCCGGGACCATCGGCACGAACCATTCGGTGCCACGGCTGATGAGCGGTCAGGGCTGCATCGTCGGCGTCGGCGCGATGAACTACCCGCCGGAGTACGAGGGCGCATCGGAAGAGACGCTGAGCCGCAATGCCATCAGCAAGGTCATGACGCTCACCTCGACCTATGACCACCGCGTGATCCAGGGGGCACAGTCCGGCGACTTCCTGCGCCGGCTGCACGGCCTGCTCCTCGGTGAGAATGGTTTCTATGACGACATCTTCAGGGCGTTGCGGATCCCCTATGAGCCGATCCGTTGGGCGTCCGACATCTCGACGAGCCACGAGGACCAAGTCAGCAAACAGGCCCGCATCCTCGAGATGATCCACGCCTACCGCGTGCGCGGCCACATCATGGCCGACACCGACCCGCTCGAGTATCAGCAGCGCAGCCATCCCGACCTCGATGTCGGAACCCATGGTCTGACGCTGTGGGACCTCGACCGCGAGTTTGCCACCGGCAACTTCGGCGGCCAGCGCTTCATGAAGCTGCGCCACATCCTCGGCATCCTGCGCGACTCCTACTGCCGCACCACCGGCATCGAGTACATGCACATCCAGGACCCAGACCAGCGGCGGTGGATCCAGGAGCGGGTCGAGCGTGGGCACGAGAAGCCGCCACGCGAGGAACAGCTGCGGATCCTGCACAAGCTCAACCAGGCAGAGGCGTTCGAGACGTTCCTGCAGACCAAGTTCGTGGGCCAGAAGCGCTTCAGCCTCGAGGGCGCCGAGACGACGATTCCGCTGCTCGACGAGATCTGTGAGGCTGCCGCCAACCACGAGCTCGACGAGGTCACGATCGGTATGGCGCACCGTGGTCGCCTCAACGTGCTGGCCAACATCGTCGGCAAGCGCTACGCCCAGATCTTCCGTGAGTTCGAGGGAAATATCGACCCCCGTACGGTGCAAGGCTCCGGCGACGTCAAGTACCACCTTGGTGCCGAGGGGGAGTTCATCGCGGGCAGCGGTGCCAAGGTCAAGGTCTCGGTCGCCGCGAACCCGTCCCACCTCGAGGCCGTCGACCCGATCCTCGAGGGCATCGTCCGCGCCAAGCAAGACCTGCTCAACCAGGGGGCTGCCTATCCGGTCCTTCCTCTGCTCGTCCACGGCGACGCGGCCTTCGCCGGGCAAGGCGTCGTCGCTGAGACGCTCAACCTGTCGCAGCTGCGCGGTTATCGCACCGGCGGCACGATCCACGTCGTGGTCAACAACCAGGTCGGGTTCACGACCTCACCGTCGTCGTCACGCTCGTCGCTCTACTGCTCCGACGTGGCGCGGATGGTGCAAGCGCCGATCTTTCACGTCAACGGGGACGACCCCGAGGCATGCATGCGGGTGGCCCAACTGGCCTTCGAGTACCGCCAGGCGTTCAACAAGGACGTCGTCATCGACCTCGTGTGCTACCGCCGCCGCGGTCACAACGAAGGCGACGACCCGTCCTACACCCAGCCGCTGATGTATGACCTGATCGAGCGCAAGCGCTCGGTGCGCAAGCTCTACACCGAGGCGCTCATCGGTCGCGGCGACATCACGGTCGAAGAGGCTGAGTCGGCGTTGAAGGACTACCAGCAGCAGCTGGAGCGTGTCTTCACCGAGGTACGCGAAGCCGGCAACGAGTCCGGCGCGGTCGAGTACGTCACGGTGCCGGAGTACCCGACGAAAGGCGCCGCCGCCGGCAGTGCCGACACCGCCGTGAGCAAGGAGGTGCTCAAGCGGATCTCCGACGCACACGTGACGGCGCCGGAAGGCTTCACGGTGCACCCGAAGGTGCTCCCCCAGTTGCAGCGTCGCGCCGCGGCCATCACCGAAGGACCGATCGACTGGGGCACCGGTGAGATCCTCGCCTTCGGCTCGTTGCTCATGCAGGGGCGGCCCGTGCGGCTTGCCGGCCAGGACTCCCGCCGTGGCACGTTCGTGAGCCGGTTCGCGACGATCATCGACCGTCGCAACGGGGCCGAGTGGACGCCCCTACAGAACCTGTCGGCCGACCAAGCGCAGCTCTATGTCTATGACTCGTTGCTGTCGGAATACGCCGCGATGGGGTTCGAGTACGGCTACTCGGTGGCCCGACCAGAGGCGCTCACGCTGTGGGAAGCCCAGTTCGGAGACTTCGTCAACGGTGCGCAGATCGTCATAGACGAGTTCATCTCGGCCGGTGAGGCGAAGTGGCAGCAGCAGTCCGGTGTCGTGCTGCTGCTCCCCCACGGCTACGAAGGCCAAGGCCCTGACCACTCCTCGGCTCGGGTCGAGCGCTTCATGACGTTGGCCGCCGGCGACGCGTTCACGGTGGCTCAGCCGTCCACACCTGCTTCGTACTTCCATCTGCTGAGGCAGCATTCGCTGGGGAGCAGGCACCGGCCGCTGATCGTCTTCACCCCCAAGTCGATGCTCAAGCGCAAGGATGCGGCTTCGCAGCCGTCCGACTTCACCTCCGGGACCTACCAGCCGGTGATTGGTGACGACGTCGAGGACCCGTCCGCGGTCGAGTGCGTCTTGCTCTGCTCGGGACGCATCACCTGGGACCTCAGGGCCGAGCGCAAGCGCCGAGGTGCCGACGCGTCGCGGACCGCAATCCTGCGGCTGGAGCAGCTCTATCCGCGACCGGTCGAGGAGCTGAAGACAGAGCTCGCGAAGTACCCCAACGCCAAGGAGGTGCGCTGGGTGCAAGACGAGCCGGCGAACATGGGGGCCTGGCCACACATGAAGCTGAACCTCGAGCCAGAGCTGGGCGTATCGCTGGTGCGCGTGTCGCGCGACGAGTCGTCCTCGCCGTCAGTCGGTCAGGTGTCCGTGCACCGCGATGAGCTCGCTGAGCTGCTCGACGGCGCCTTCGCCTGAGGGTCCAGGCATGTACTTCACCGACCGCGGCATCGAAGAGTTGGCCCATAGGCGCGGAGACGACGAGGTCACGTTGGCGTGGGTCGGTGAACGCCTCCAGGAGT
>JACCVZ010000125.1 GCA_013697905.1 Nocardioidaceae bacterium | reverse complement strand
GCGCGACCCTGGGTCTTCGACCGCAGATCACCAACGTATCCAAACATCTCTGAGAGCGGAACCAGCGATTTCACCAGCTTTGCTCCGCCCAGACTCTCTTCCATGGCCTGGATCTGGCCACGGCGGGAGTTCAGGTCCCCGATCACATCGCCCATGTAATCCTCGGGCGTCGTCACCTCGACGGCCATCATCGGCTCAAGCAGGGCGGGGCTCGCCATCCGAGCCGCCTCCTTGAACACCATCCGGCCGGCCATCTTGAAGGCCATCTCGGAGGAGTCGACGTCATGGTAGGCACCGTCGCGCAGCGTCACCTTGATGTCGACCATCGGGTAGCCGGCGAGCACGCCAAACTCCATGGCCTCCTGGATACCCTCATCGACCGGCGGGATGTACTCGCGCGGGATGCGGCCACCGGTGACGGCATTCACGAACTCGTAGCCGCCGTCGCCCTCGCCGCCTGTGGGCTCCATGTCGATGATCACCTTCGCGAACTGCCCGGAGCCGCCCGTCTGCTTCTTGTGAACGTAGTCGACCTTCTGCACGGCCCTCCGGATGGTCTCGCGGTAGGCCACCTGCGGCTTGCCGACGTTCGCCTCGACGCGGAACTCACGCCGCATCCGGTCGACCAGCACCTCGAGGTGGAGCTCGCCCATCCCGGCGATGATCGTCTGCCCGGTCTCTTCATCTGAACGCACCTGGAACGTGGGGTCTTCCTCGGAGAGCCGCTGGATCGCGGTGCCGAGCTTCTCCTGGTCACCCTTCGACTTGGGCTCGATCGCCACCGAGATCACCGGGGCCGGGAACGTCATCGACTCGAGCACGACCGGCTTGGCCTGGTCGCATAGCGTCTCGCCGGTGGTGGTGTCCTTGAGCCCCATCACGGCCACGATGTGGCCGGCGCCGACCGACGCGATCTCTTCGCGCTTGTTTGCGTGCATCTGGTAGATCTTGCCGATGCGTTCCTTGCGACCCTTGGTCGGGTTGAGCACGGTCGTGCCGGTGTCAAGTCGGCCGGAGTAGACGCGTAGGTAGGTCAGCTTTCCTAGGTGTGGGTCGGCCATGATCTTGAAGGCGAGCGCAGCAAAAGGTTCTCCTTCGCTCGGCTGACGCTGGACGGAGATGCTCTCGTCCTTGACGTCGTGGCCTTCGACCCCGTCGATGTCCAGGGGAGACGGAAGGTATGCAACCACGGCGTCGAGCAGCGGCTGGATGCCCTTGTTCTTGAACGCGGTGCCGGTGAGGACCGGGGTGAGCTTGTCGGCGATCGTGGCACGACGGATCGCGGCCTGGAGCGCCTCGACCATGGGCTCCTCCCCCTCGAGGTAGAGCTCCATCATCTCGTCGTCGGCCTCGGCGATCGTCTCGAGCAGACGGTCGCGCCACTCACGAGCAGCGTCGGTGTGTGAGGCCGGAATCTCCTCGATCTCGTAGTCGTCACCCTTCGTGGTCTCACCGCGCCACGTCAACGCACGCATGCGGACCAGGTCTACGACACCGATGAAATCCCCTTCGGTGCCGATCGGGATCTGCAGCACCAGCGGCACCGCGCCGAGACGTGACTCGATCATCTCGACGCAGCGATGGAACTCCGCACCGGTTCGGTCGAGCTTGTTGACAAAGCACATGCGCGGAACGCGGTACTTGTTGGCCTGACGCCATACCGTCTCCGACTGCGGCTCGACGCCCGCAACTCCGTCGAAGACAGCCACCGCGCCGTCAAGCACGCGCAAGGAGCGCTCGACCTCGACGGTGAAGTCAACGTGGCCGGGAGTGTCGATGATGTTGATCGTGTGGTCTTTCCACGTGCATGTGGTCGCAGCGGACGTGATCGTGATGCCACGCTCCTGCTCCTGCTCCATCCAGTCCATGGTGGCTGCGCCCTCGTGGACCTCACCCATCTTGTAGTTGATACCGGTGTAAAAGAGGATGCGCTCTGTGGTCGTGGTCTTACCGGCATCGATGTGCGCCATGATGCCGATGTTGCGGACGCGACCAAGGTCGGTCGTGATGGTGGTCGCCACGGGGAACGCTTCCTCTCAGGGTCAAGCTGTAGGGCAAAGTCAGTTTGTGCTGCCAACGCAGCGTCAGTGCCAGGGGGCGGATCGGCAGGCCCACCGCGCCGAACTGCGCCCCTACCAGCGGTAGTGCGCGAATGCCTTGTTTGAGTCGGCCATCTTGTGGGTGTCCTCGCGGCGTTTCACGGCGGCGCCGAGACCATTGGATGCATCGAGCAGCTCGTTCATCAGCCGCTCCGACATCGTCTTCTCACGACGGGCCTGCGAGTACTGGACGAGCCAACGCAGCGCGAGCGTGGTGGATCGGCTCGGGCGGACCTCCACGGGCACCTGGTAGGTGGCGCCCCCGACGCGACGGCTGCGGACCTCGAGGGTCGGCTTCACGTTGTCGAGCGCGCGCTTGAGAGTGACAACGGGGTCGGTTCCGCTCTTGTCGCGGCAACCCTCAAGGGCGGTGTGCACGATGCGCTCGGCTACCTGCTTCTTGCCGGCGACGAGAACCTTGTTGATGAGCTGAGTGACCAACTGGCTGCCGTAGACCGGGTCGTTCTCGATCGGACGCTTCGGGGCGGGGCCCTTACGAGGCATTAGCTCTTCTCCTTCTTCGCGCCGTAACGGCTGCGAGCCTGCTTGCGGTTCTTGACACCTTGGGTGTCCAGCGAGCCGCGGATGATCTTGTAGCGCACACCCGGCAGGTCCTTCACCCGGCCACCGCGCACCAGCACGATCGAGTGCTCCTGCAAGTTGTGCCCGACGCCGGGGATGTACGCCGTCACCTCGATGCCGCTGGTCAGCCGCACCCGGGCGACCTTACGCAGAGCGGAGTTCGGCTTCTTCGGCGTGGTCGTGTAGACCCGCGTACACACGCCGCGCCGCTGAGGAGATCCCTTCAGGGCTGGCGTCTTCGTCTTCGACACCTTGTCCTGGCGGCCCTTGCGGACCAGCTGTTGGATGGTGGGCACCGCGTCGTTCTCTTTCCTGTCGGCTGTTACCTGAGTGATGCTCAAAGTGTGCCGCCCGCGTGATGGCCCCGCGCTCGGGCGTGTCGCCGTTGCTGAGGACACCCAGCCGGAACACCGTTCTCGTCTGGGTGGGTCATACGCAGACCTCGCGGCGTAATCGCACACGAGAAGACCTGGGAACCTCCAGGCACAGTGCTCAAGATTACCGGGTGCACCGGGCAGGGTCAAAACGGATGCGTGTAGTGACGTTCGGCCAATACGCGGCTGGTCACGCTACGGCATGCTGGTCAACGTGCTGGAGATCCACGAACTGCAACCGGATGACTGGCGAATCTGGCGAAGGCTGCGACTAGACGCGCTCGCCGAGGCACCTTACGCCTTCGCCGCCCGCCTCGCTGACTGGCAAGGCGCGAACGACGTTGAAGAAAAATGGCGCAATCGGCTTGGCATGCCTGGGTCGTTCAACGTTGCTGCCGTCCTCGACAGCCAACCAGTCGCTATGGCTAGCGGTGTTTCCGCCACCGATGACAGTGCGATCGAAGTCATCTCGATGTGGGTCGCTCCAGCCGCACGAGGGCGAGGCGTTGGAGACGCGCTGGTGCACGAGGTAGAGCTATGGGGAAGGGACGTGGGCGCCTACACTTTGCGTCTGCGTGTGGCGGAGGGCAATCGCGCCGCCTCCGAGCTGTACCAGCGCAATGGATTCCGTCATACTGGCGAGTTCGGCGACGTGATGCCTGACGGGATTTCGCGCGAACGCGTCATGGCGAAGCGGCTTCAGCCCTTTGCTGCTTCGAACTGAAGCACTTACCCAATGGAGAAGGAGTGCCCGCTCAGCAGCCTTCGTCGCAGTGAGTGACCTAGCCGAGGCACTCGCAGGACGCGTCAGGCGGGCCCCTGTTCGCGGACGACCTTGACGTTCTCCATCGCCGTACGCAGCTCGTTCAACCATTCCTCGCTGTGCTCGCCGACCAGGCGCACGCACCACTTCAGTGCGTCGGCCCGCGACCGCGCCACGCCTGCTTCGACGAGGGTGTCGAGGACCCGGCGCTGCGGCTGCCGCAGGCGTGTCATCACCGGCACGGCCAGGTGCGTGAACAAGGCCGTGTGATCTCCGATCGCGGCGCCCCAGGCCACCTTGCGCTCGAAGCGGCTCTCGGCTTCGCGCGCGATGACCATGCGCTCCCTGCGCGTCTCCTCGCGCCACGCCGAGATACGGCCGGCAGCGGCCTCAGCCTGCTCTGCCGGGGCAGCGCTGTCGCCGAGCTCGACCGGCTCGAGCGTGATGACGACCGTGATCTCCTCGCGGTCGATGTCGATCCTTGCTGGGGTGCCCGTCCAGGCTGCGTGCAGCCGACCGGCGAACCAGGCCTGAATGCTTTGCTCAGTGTGGGGAGTAATCATGTAATTAAGATTACTACATTAGCTCACGGATGCAAGCGCTCTCGTCAGGCAGCGTCAGGGCGTACCGCACCACCTGAGCGGCGGCAAAGTCGGGACGCAGCACGTTCTCGAGCGGCCACCAGGCCACCTTGTCCGTCGTGCCGTCGATCTCGACGACTCGCGGCTCATGGGCCGAGGTGACCGTGGCAGCGAAGATCAGATGAACCGAGTGGAAGTCCTCGAGCACGCCGTGCGGTGACAGCCCGGTGAAGCGACGGG
>JACCVZ010000077.1 GCA_013697905.1 Nocardioidaceae bacterium | reverse complement strand
TTGACGGTGGCCTCGCCGTCGATCATGGCGGCGACGATCTCGCCGTTCTCGGCCGAGGGCTGCTGCCGGATGACGACCAGGTCGCCGTCGCAGATGGCGGCGTCGATCATGGACTCACCTTTGACCTCGAGAAGGAACAGCGTGCCCTCGCCGACAAGCTGTCGCGGCAGCGGGAAGACTTCCTCCACCCGCTCGTCGGCGAGAATCGGGCCGCCGGCGGCGATCCGCCCCACGACGGGAACGTAGACCGCTTCAGGCCGGGCGTCGCCCGAGCCGGTTTCGTCGTACGCCGTGGTGTCTGCTGCTTCGAGCGCGCGACGGTCGTCGGGAAACAGCACCTCGACCGCGCGCGGGCGGTTGGGGTCGCGGCGCAGGAAGCCTTTGCCTTCGAGCACACGCAGCTGGTGGGCCACCGAGGAGGAGCTGGTGAGACCGACCGACTGACCGATCTCGCGCATGCTCGGCGGATAGCCACGGCTCTCGACGGCGTCGCGGATGACGGCGAGCACACGCCGCTGCCGCGGCGTGAGCCCAGTTGCGTCGGGAGGCCCGTCGGGAAGCTCGTGAACGCCCGAGTCGGCTTTGGTTCGTGCCATGCCTGTCACACCCTTGTCGTCAGCTGTTGCCGTCACACCGTCTGGCACGAAGGCCATGCGCCTGCCTGGGGAGGGTTGCCAGGCGCATGGCGCTTCGCTGACAAGAACGCTAGGACATCGCACTGACAGTTTCAAACATCTGTTCGAATCGGCGTGTTGCGGCCGGTGACAACATGCCGCCTGCTTCCCAGGTCGTCCCGACGGGGCGCCGGTGTTGCTAACCGGACGTCAACGCAGGCGCAGCAGCGCGTCGCGCAAGGTCTGCTGGGTGTTGTTGGCGAGCTTGTCCAATGCGGGCTTGAGCAGCGGCCCGACGTACCTCGCCCGGCCCTTGAACGTGAACTCGGCAACGTAGGTCACCTCGGTGCCGGTTCCGCTGGGCGTCAGCGTGATCTTGTCGTCGGAGATGACGCTCGTGTTCTCACCGGTCCAGGCAATCAGCCGGTCAGTCTCGAGCGCGGTGACGATGTAGGTCAGCTGGGTCTCGCGGCCGAGGAACTTCGACACGTTGGTGTAGGTGGTGCCGACGCTGCCGTCACCGCTGGCGCGGGTGCAACGGACCGTGCCTGCGTCCCACTCCGTGGCGTTCTCGAAGTCCACTAGGTAGGCGTAGATCTGGCTGGCGGGGACGTTCACGACGAGGGTGCGCTTGACGGGGATCACCGGTCCCACGCTACCTGGGCGGCTCGGGACCCGCCTCTGGTGCCTGGGTTCGGCAGATCGAATCGCGATCCTCGACGACCCAGATCGAAGGCAGAGACTTCGCCGATCCCGTTCGGTGTCGAACTTCGCCGCGACACGCGGTCGAACGGCTGTTCGACAGATCCTTGGCTGTGTCGGCCAGGCCTGCTATGTTTCGTACATGTGTTCGATCGAACGTGTCTTCGAACGGCGGGCCATTTCCGCCGGCTCTTCGATGACGCCGCCTGCGGCCGCGATCGTGAGGACTGTCGGCGGCGGCCGATACACCTGGACTCGCAGGACACACACCACCACGCCGGTCCGCCGAGGACCGGCAGCCTTCCCCGGAGGTCACCAATGAGCACAGCAGTCGACTTCGACACTCGCCTGACACGCCCGCCAGAGACCCGGCGTCGTCCGGTTTCGCCGCGCCGCACCCAGCCCCGGCTGGAGTGCCGCCGTCCGCCACGGCGGGTTGCCAGCCTCGCGTCGCCGGAGTATGCCGAGGTCGTCGTCCAACGCTCGCTGTCTGACGGCGCGGTCGCTCACCCCCCTGCCCTGGGTGTCGTCTCCCCGCACGCCGATGCGCGCTCGTTGCGGTCGTCACCCTGCCCCGACGCCCGCACGCGACGCGTCCCGCCGCGCGCCGACGGTCCGGTGCGGCTGACGAGACGGGGGCGACTGCTGATCTTCCTCACCCTGGTGGCGGTGACGTGTGCGGCGGTGGCCTCGGTAGCCGGTCCTGCGCTGTCAGCCGGTGAGGCTCACCATGCACCGTCGCGCACGGTGGTGGTGTCATCCGGGGAGACGCTGTGGGAGATCGCCCAGCAGATCGCGCCCGGCGAGGACCCGCGGGAGGTGATCGACGACATCGTCGATCTGAACGCACTCAATGACGCCGGCTCCATTCGGGTGGGCCAGCAGCTCCAGATCCCGACCTACTGACGGCGCGGTCGTCCTGCCTCTTAGGAGAGGGGAAGCAGGATGCCGCGCCTGACGAAGATGTGCCGCGTCTGCGTTGCGATCCCGCTGCCCGGGTAAAGCCTCCTCGCGGTGTCAACGGTGGTCCTGGCGGCCCGCGGCATCGTGACAGCAGGGCTCATGGAGAAGTGCGACTCCACGATGATGGTGGTGGCGTTGGCCCGACCGAAGACGGCGTTCATGTCCCACAGCGCCCGTGACCAGATCTTGCCGTCGGCGTGCACCTCACCCGTCAGGTCCTCGGGATAGTGCTTGTTTGTGTCCGTACGCCGCAGGCAGTGCGGCGTGGTCGGGTCATAGGACGTGGCATCCCAGTCAGCCACGCACGCCGTGGGCACCTTTGTGGTCGTCCGAGTGTTGGCCTGGCTCATCGTCGCGGCGATGTAGTCGCCGAATCCTTCGCCGATCGCGCCGGTCTGACCGGCGAAACCGAAGCCCGGCACCTGGTCGGACTGGATGGCGTGGCCGTACTCGTGCCACAGCACCTCGACATCTTCAGCGTCGTCCACGCCTCCCGTTCCGGTCGAGATTTTGTCGTTCTGCTCGTCGTAGTAGGAGTTGTCGTCGGCGAAGGCGTTCACCTCGATCTTCTGCGACTCGGAGTTGACGTCTCTGAACCCGAGCCGCTGAAGGTAGTGCTGGAGCGCGTCGAGTGCGTGGTAGGCGTTGACCTGCTCGAAGCGACGGCCATCGCGACGATAGAGGTACCGGTTTTCTGGCGAGGTGGCGCGGCGCCGGTTGGTGATCCGCACCCATTTGCCGACGAGGGTGTGTTGGGAGTTGAGCCGCGGGAGGTCGACGATGGTGTAGGCAGCACTCGGGACTGCCGCGTTGCTGTCGTTGCGGTCGCGCAGATCCTGGCGCTGGAGCTTGGCGCTCGGGTTGGGGTCGAAAACGCGTCCTCGCCCCCTCACCGAGTACGCACCGGCTTTGGTCGGCGTGGCCTGGTCGAGCCTGTGCGCGATCTCGACGACGTGGAGCACGTCGGCGTTCTCCGCGTCGACGAACGTCAATGTGGCCCCCTGCCCGGTGGCGGTGTGGACCGCCCAGGTGAGCCGTGGCGCCCCCTCGCCGCTCGCGTCGGGCAGCACGACCAGGTGGGATCCCTGCGTGGCGGCTGAACTCGTCCCGGCAGCCTTCTGGGTCACGAGGTCAGCCCGCTCGGCGGCCACGGCAGCGACGTTGGCGACCCGCCCGTGGACATCTTGGCGTCCGTCCCAGATGGTGACCGCGCCGCTCTTGAGGTCCGTGTGGCGGGCCCACCAGCCGTTGAAGACGGCCCGGCCTTCCTTGACCTGGCGGAACCACTCGTGCCGGGCAGTCAGGGACGTGCGTACCCGGTACCGGCGGACGTTTCCAGGAACGGCCACGGTGGTCCGAGCCTGCTTCGCGGTGGGGACCGCGGTGAAGTGAGTCCTCTCGGTACCGGAAACTGGCGCGATGACCTGGGCTCGGGTCTGCTGGGCTCCCGCGACGCCGGCGGTGCCAGCGGGTAGGGTCGCTATCAGCGCCAGTACGGCGAGCGGCGTCGCCGTATTACGCAGCCGACAAGATGCGCTGAGGTACATCGCAACTCCCCCTTGGCTTGGAACTGACCGGCGCTTCGGCCTCGAGACGGACCTGATCGCCGACGGCCGGACCCCGGCGCCCGACCCTGGGAGTCTAGTCGGCATGGGTGCCGGAGAGCGGCCAAATACCGGCCTGGGTTGTCACCTCACACCGGGCGCCCCATGCACAGACCCTTGGGACAGTGCTGTGGACAACGCCGAATCTCGGTGGATCAAGACCCCCGGCCTGTGGGTAACCCTGTGGATTCACAGATTGCTCAGATTTCTTTGTGCTAAGGGGTTGTGCGGCCTGTGCGAGGCCGTGTAGACATCTCTCACGCCCTCCTGAAAGGGAGAGCGGGATCGGACGGAAACCGAGGATCTGTACGGTGAGCTTCGGCTCACTGCGCCAGCAGGTGACGAGGCTGGTGGGATCTGACGGGCCGACTGTGAGGTCGGAGACGTCACAGACTCCGGCCAATCGTGAGGCCCCTCAAACTCATACTTTGAGGGGCCTCACACCTGTCTCGGGCGGGGGGCTGCGCTGCCTGCCCCGCCCGAGGA
>JACCVZ010000059.1 GCA_013697905.1 Nocardioidaceae bacterium | reverse complement strand
CCGTAGGCAATGCCCGAAAGGTTGACCGTGGGCTCAGTAATCAAGAAGCGTCGCAAGCGAATGGCCAAGAAGAAGCACCGCAAACTGTTGAAGAAGACGCGTATCCAGCGTCGCCGCCAGGGCAAGTAGACCGGCACCGACGGTCATCAGGCGCGTCGTATGGTCGCCGACGCGGCGCAGCTCAGTTCAGCGGGGAGCGCGAGTCGCCAACCACGTGACCCGGCGCGTGGAGCCCGTGACCCGGCGCGTGGAGCCCGTGACCCGGCGCGTCGAGCCCGTGACCCGGCACGTCGAGGACGTCGCCCGGGTCTAGCACTTTCGGGACGCCGCCCGGCACGTCGACGACGTCGCCCGGCACGTCGACGACGTCGCCCGGGTCTAGCACTTCCGGGACGTCGTCCAGCACGTCATCGACATCGACTGACGGCACGGCCGGACCCGGCTGGGTGTTGCTGCTGGACGACGGCTGCGGGAGGGCCGGAGTCGAGCCGGGAGCTGCGGCCGCCGAGGTCGACTGAGACGCCGGCGGCGCGGTGGAACTCACCGAATTCGACGGGACCGGCGCTGACGAGGTGAGCCCCGGGAGGGTAATCGAGGTGGGGTCGACGGTCGGCGAGGGGGGGTCGACGGTCGGCGATGGCAGGCCTGGACCTTGCGTGAGGTTCGTCGGCGCGTTCGGACGGTCGACCCCGGGCGACTTCGTCGTGTCCGCCGGCGTCTGGGGCTTGACAACCGGGTCACTCGTACCCGCGTCGAGCGGCTCGCGCAAGGTCGTCAGAGCCGAGGACAGCTGGAGCGGAGCCAGCGTGCTGCACGTCGGGCACGCCTGGTGGGCGGTCGAGTCGAGGGTCGACAGGTCCTCGGCGGCCGCGATCAGCTCGTCGCGAAGGTCGGCGGGCAGCATCGGGATCATCGCGTCCAGGCGACGGCTGGCATCTGCGGTGAACTGGCGCAGCTCGCTGATGGTTGCTTCGGAGGCGCCGTCACCGTAGGCGGTGATCAGGTCGTCGCCACCGTCGTGTGCAGCGCTGGAGAAGTCCTCGAGTGCATGGCGCATCAGCAGCGGGGTCGCGTAGTCGTCAGGTTGGGTCAGCGCCAGCTGCTCGATCTCCGACAACCGGTTGTCCGCCTGCTGGAGCAGCTCGTGGCCGCGGCCCGCGGCTGAGCCGGCTGTCGCGACCTCGAGCCGTTCGATACCACGCTTGACCGAGTAGAGCGACTCACCGGGAAGGGCCGTCTGGCTGGCAGCAGCGACGCCGACACTGCCGCCTAGCACGATGCAGGCTGCCGCCGCTGCCGACAGCGCGCGTCGTCCGCGCATCGTCCGTCGGTCGGCGAGCGACACCGACGCGGCGGCGGGGGCGGCGTCGTCGAGGGTGAGGAACCTCGGAGCCTCTGCCATCAGCCGGGTGCGCAGGTCAGTGGCGAAGTCTGGGCGCGTCTCCACCGGGTCCATTGCGCGCATCTGCTGCACAAGCTCGATGAGCGACCGGGTGTCAGACGGCGCACCCGAGGACAACGTGCCGGTGTCGACGCTGTGCGCGAACTCCTCCGCACGTCGCCGTGCGGACACGATGCCCCTCATGGGTACTGCCCTCTGTCCGGTCGCTGCGCAGACGGCTGCGCCTTCGAGGAGCAAAACGAGGCAACCGGGGCAGAAGTTACGGCCTGCGGCGACCGGTTCGCGCACATTCCGAGCCTGCAGATCATCGCAACCCCTCCGGCATCAGCTTGGCCAAGTTGCGTACGGCACGGAGCTGGAGCTGCTTGATCGCGCCTTCGGTGCGGCCAAGAGCGAGCGCCGTCTCCGCGATCGACTGGCCGGAAAGGAACCGGAGCACGAGGCACTCCTGCTGTTCGGCTGGGAGGGCGCGCAAGGCTTCCCGCAGGATGTCATTGGTCAGTCGAGCGAGGACCTCGTCTTCCGGGCCGCCTTGGACCTCTTGATGGGCACTGAGGTCGTCGGTCGTCATCTCGAGCCGGGTTCGGCCGGCCTTGTAGTGGTCGACGACCAGGTTGCGAGCGATCGTCATCAGCCAGGCGCCGAAATCCTTGCCCTGCCACTTGAACGAGGCCATCGATCGCAAGGCACGGAAGAACGTCTCGCTGAGCAGGTCCTCGGCCGTCGCCTGGTTGCTGACGCGGTAGTAGATGAAGCGGTAGATCGACGAGTGATAGTGGTCGTAGAGCGCCCCGAACGCCTCGACGTCCCCCGCTCGTGCCAAGTCGACCAAGGCGCCCAACCGCAGGCTCTCGGCGTCGTTGCCACCCATGTCGGAAGAAGATGACCCCGGTCCAGTGCCGCCGGAAGGGGACGTGGAAGTTGACAGCAGCCGGCCGGTCAGCAGGAGGTCGGCGACAACGCGGCGGAGGGCCTCATAACCCCGCAGCTCAGCCTGTCCACCCGACATTGCGGCTCCCTCTGCCGGCACCCTCCGTGTCGACCACCAACCAACAGTAACGGCCGGTTGCGGGAATGGGTACCGAATGCGAGGCGTCCGACCGTCCGCTCCCGTGTGCGAGACTCGCTGAGTGAAGGTCCGGATCCCCGTCAC
Source organism: Nocardioidaceae bacterium (assembly GCA_013697905.1). Lineage (GTDB taxonomy): Bacteria > Actinomycetota > Actinomycetes > Propionibacteriales > Nocardioidaceae > JACDHG01. The sequence goes on along the minus strand of JACCVZ010000059.1, from coordinate 21,038 downwards.
GAATGTCGCGGAGCTCCTCCGTCGGCGAGCCAGCCAGCGTGGCGATCACCCGGCCCTGGTCGCCGCGGACGCTCGTCTCACGTGGGCCGAGCTCGATCAGCAGGTCGACGCCGTGGCCAGGGGCCTGGCGGAAGCCGCCCTCGTCGCCGGGCACCGTGTCGCGCTTGCCTTGCCTAACCGTGTTGAGCTGGTCATCGCCTACCTGGCAACGCTACGCGCGGGCTGTGTCGCCGTTCCCCTCAATCCCACGTCCGCGACGGGTGAGGTGGCCCGGATGGTGGCCGACAGTGGCGCCCGCCTCTGCCTTGCAGATGTCAGCACCCTGCCAACGGTGCGTGCCGCGTTGGCAGCCGACGACGCCGTTCCTGCCCCGGCGGTAGCCGCTGTCACCGCGTCGACCAGTGCCACCGCAGTGCCTCGCGTGGTGGTGGTCGACGGGCCCGCTGACCACGACGAGATGAGCTACGACGCATTGCACGTCGACGGTTCACCGGTGATGTCGCCGCTCGACCGAGAGGCGCTGGCGGTTCTGCTGTACACCTCAGGGACGAGCGGGCACCCTCGCGCTGCCATGCTCACCCATCGGGCGCTGCTGGCCAACATCAACCAGGCGTCGCAGACCACCCCGGCGCCAGTCAACCGCGACGATGTCGTGCTCGGTGTGTTGCCGCTTTTCCACGTCTACGGGCTCAACGCCGTGCTGGGGCAGGTGCTGCTCCAGGGCGCCACGTTGGTGCTCGGCAAGCGCTTCGACGCAGACCAGACGCTGCGTCTGGTGGCCGACGAACAGGTCACCGTCGTGCCGGTCGCACCTCCAGTCATCGCCGCCTGGGTGCACCGCAGCGACCTGGCGGACCGGCTTGCGACCGTGCGCACGCTGCTCTCGGGCGCCGGCCCGTTGGCCGAGGACGTGGTCCGTGAGTTCGAGTCCCGCACCGGCATCGAGGTCGAGCAGGGGTACGGACTGACCGAGGCTGCGCCGATCGTGACGTCGACGATCGGGACGCCTGTGCACAAGCCGGGGTCAGCGGGTCGTGCCGTCCCGGGCGTGGAAATGCGCGTCATGGACGCCGCTGGAGCGACCGCCGGGGTGGACGACGCCGGCGAGATCTGGGTGCGTGGCGACAACCTGTTCAGCGGCTACTGGCCCGACGGTGCGCACGCCCCCTCGGGCGATGGCTGGCTGGCGACCGGCGACATCGGGTTCCTCGACTCCGACGGCGACCTGTTCATCGTCGACCGGGTTCAGGAGCTGGTCATCGTGTCGGGCTTCAACGTCTACCCGTCCGAAGTCGAGGACGTAGTGCGCGAGGTGCCCGGTGTCCGGGAGTGCGCGGTCATCGGGATACCGGCCGGGCGGACCGGCGAGGCAGTGCTCGTGTACGTCGCGCCGACCCCAGACGCCGACCGAGAGCTGTTGGCGGCGGCGGTGCGCCAGCACTGTGCTCAGCGGTTGGCGAGGTTCAAGCAGCCCGCGGGCATCGAGCTCGTGGATGCGCTGCCGCACTCGGCGAGCGGCAAAGTGGCAAAGGGGCGGCTGCGGGCGCAGCAGCACCGCCGAGCGGCGGGTCTGGCGTGACGGCGCGGGTGCGGCTGCTGTCGAAGCCGGGCTGCCACCTCTGCGACGACGCCCGGGCCGTGATCGAGGCGGTGTGTGCGGACGTCGGGGCGACGTACGACGAAGTCGACATCACCACCGCGCCCGGGCTCAGCGCGACGTACGCCGAGCAGATCCCGGTGACGTTCGTCGACGGCATCCAGCACGACTACTGGCGTGTTGACCCGTCCAGGTTGCGCGCGGCCCTCGCCTGACCAGTCCCGCCTCGGTGGGCGCTGCGGCTGACGGTCCGGCGCACGAAGGCGGCGTGTCTTCCGCCGCGGCCCAGGGGGCTCGTGACCTGGCTCACCCCGCCCGCACAGCAAGCTGGGACGATTTTGTTCTCGCGTTCACAAACTCTTAGAGTGGGGCGCACCGGACGCAGCATCGCCTCGAACGCCGAGACGCCTTCCTGAGCCGGAGCGAGGAGCACAGTGACCTCAGCGCGCAAGAGCAAGGGCGGCCGGTCGCGCGACGCGCGTGGCGATCGCGGCATCCCTGAGGCGACCGTCGCCCGACTGCCGGTCTATCTGCGGGCACTCACGTCACTGTCCGACAGTGAGGTGTCCACCGCGAGCAGCGAGGATCTCGCCACGGCGGCAGGTGTCAACTCGGCCAAGCTCCGCAAAGACCTGTCGTACCTCGGCACCTACGGCACCCGAGGTGTCGGGTACGACGTCAACTATCTGCGCTACCAGATCGCCCGCGAGATCGGCCTGACCCAGGACTGGTCCGTCGTCATCGTGGGGATCGGAAACCTCGGCCACGCCCTGGCCAACTACTCCGGCTTCGCCTCGCGGGGCTTCCAGGTGGCGGCGTTGCTCGACTCCGACCCGGCACGCGTCGGTGACCGAGTCGGTGACCTGCAGATCTCCTCCCTCGACGACCTCGACTCGATCGTGCGAGACCACACGGTGGCGATCGGAGTCATCGCCACTCCCGCCGGGGCAGCCCAAGAGGTCTGTGACCGGCTGGTGGCAGCGGGAGTCAGCAGCATCTTGAACTTCGCTCCGGCGGTGCTGGCTGTGCCCGGTCACGTCGACGTGCGCAAGGTCGATCTCTCGATCGAGCTGCAGATCCTCGCTTACCACGAGCAGCGCAAGGCGCAAGGCCTCATCGGTCTCGGTGAACTCGAGGCGGGTGCCGTATGACCGTCCTCGTCGTGGGGGCCTCGCACCGTAGCGCCCCGGTGGAGGTGCTCGAGCAGCTCGCTCTCGACCCGGACGCAGCGGCCAAGCTCCGCACCGCCGCCCTCGAGACCGACCACGTCATCGAGGCGGTCGTTCTCGCCACCTGCAACCGAGTGGAGATCTATGCCGCCGTCGACCGGTTCCACGGCAGCGTCGACGACCTCACCGCCCTGCTCGTCGAGCGGACCGACCTGTCGGCCGACGTGCTCACCCCGTCGTTGTACGTCCACTATGACGAGGCGGCGGTCGCCCATCTGTTCTCGGTCGCCACCGGTCTCGACTCGATGGTCGTTGGAGAGAGCCAGATCCTCGGCCAGGTGCGAGCCGCCCTGCGCCACAGCCAGGACACCGAGTCGCTCGGCACCTCCCTCAATGCCCTGTTCCAGCAGGGACTGCGGGTGGGCAAGCGCGCGCACGCCGAGACGGGCATCGACCGGGCCGGACAGTCACTCGTCAGCGTCGCGCTCGCCGAGGCGGCCGAGATCGTCGGCCCGCTGGAGGGCCTGCGCGTGTGCATTGTGGGCGCCGGTTCCATTGCCGCGTTGGCTGCCACGTCGGCGCGGCGAGCCGACGTCGGTGACATCGTGGTGGTCTCGCGCACGCACTCGAACGCGCAGCGGCTCGCTGTCGCGGTCGGCGGTCGCGCCGTTGACATCGACACGCTGTCAGCCGAGCTGGCCACGGTTGACCTGGTCGTTTCGTGCACCGGCGCAACCGGCACCGTCATCACCGCCGACATGTTGACGCATGTCGGCACCGAACGCTCGAGCGCAGCGCCGCTCGTGGTGGCCGATCTCGCCCTGCCGCGAGACGTCGACCAAGCGGTGGGCCAGCTTCCCCACGTGGTCGTGATCGGTCTCGAGAGTCTGGCGACCTCACTGCACAACGGGGCCGCACTCGAGGACGTTGCCGCCGTCCGGACAATCGTGGCCGAGGAGGTCGCTGCGTTCGTCGCCGCCCGTGACGCGACCCGTGTTGCGCCGACCCTCGTCGCCCTCCGCACGATGGCCACCGGTGTCGTTGCTGTCGAGCTCGAGCGACTCTGGACACGGCTCGACACGCTGACTCCGCAGGAGCGACACGAGGTCGAACGCACTGTTCGTCGCGTGGCCGACAAGCTGTTGCACGAGCCCTCGGTGCGGATCAAGGAGTACGCCGGCCGCAGTCTCGAGTCGTCGTACGCCGACGCGCTCGCCGAGCTCTTCGCGCTGCACCCGTCGGCTGTCGAGGCAGTGACCAAGCCCGGTGACCTGTCATGAGCCTCCGCCTCGGCACCCGCGCGAGCACGTTGGCACGGACCCAGAGCGCCCTCGTCGGCGCCGCCCTCGAGCGCACTCTCGGCGTCACCGTCCAGTTGGTCGACGTGCAGAGCGAGGGCGACCGGTCAGGTGCCCCCCTCACCGAGATCGGCGGCCAGGGGGTGTTCGTCGGTGCGGTTCGCGAGGCGTTGGTCGACGGGCGAGTCGACCTGGTCGTGCACTCGCTCAAGGATCTCCCGACGGCGCGAGACGAGCGTGTCTCGCTGGCCGCCGTGCCGGAGCGCGGTGACCCCCGCGATGCGCTGGTCGCCCGCGATGGGCTGACCCTCGGCGAGCTCCCCCGGGGCTCCCGGATCGGCACCGGTTCGCCCCGGCGCACCGCCCAGCTGCACGCGCTCGGCATGGGTTTGGAGATCACCCCCGTCCGTGGCAACGTCGACACCAGAATTCGCAAGGTGACCGAAGGCGAGCTCGACGGGGTGGTCCTCGCGCGTGCCGGTCTCGCCCGAATCGGTCGCGAAGCAGACATCACCGAGAGCTTGGACCCCATCCAGATGTTGCCCGCCCCAGGCCAAGGAGCCTTGGCCGTCGAGGTGGCCGTCGGCGCGACTGCACTCGCGGACGACATCGCCGGAGTGCTTGACCACGCGGTGACGCGGCGCGCCGTCACCGCGGAGCGAGCCTTGCTGCGCGGTCTCGAGGCCGGTTGCAGCTCACCGATCGGCGCACTGGCAGAGGTTGCCGAGGGTGACCTCGGGCCCGAACTGTGGCTGCGAGGCGTCGCGTTGGCGCCGGACGGCAGCCAGCTGATCCGGCTGTCGGCGTCGGGGGACGTCGACGACCCGGAAGGCCTCGGCCGCAAGCTCGCGGACGACATGCTCGAACTAGGTGCCGCCACCTTGATGCAGGCGCATGCCTCATGACCCGATCGCCCACCTCGCCCACAGCAGCGTCGAAGAAGAAGAACCATCAACCCTCAAAGAGCAAGACGGTGAAGAACGATATGGCCAAGACTGCCGCCGCCCAGACCAGCCGCGCCGCCACTCGCGTCGACGAGAGGGTCATCGCACCTCGTGCCCTCGGCGCTGTGTCGTTCGTGGGCACTGGCCCGGGAGACCCTGGCCTGCTCACGGTGCGTGCTGTCGACCTGATTCTTGCAGCCGATGTGGTCATCACGGAGAGCGCCGACCATAGGGCGCTGCTGCAGAATCTGCTGGGCGAGCGCTTCGGCGAGATCACGGTCGTCGACGGTGGCTACGGCGAGGACGGCCAGCCGCTGACCCATGCATCCCGGGGCAAGCTCGTCGTCAAGCACGCCAAGGGCCCCGGACGCGTCGTCCGCCTCATCTGCGGTGACCCCTGGATGTACGCCACCGGCGCCGAAGAGGCTGCTGCCTGCGCCAAGGTCGGCGTCGTCTTCGAGGTGGTCCCAGGGGTGAGTTCGGTGACGGCGGTGCCGACGTACGCCGGTGTCCCGCTCACGACGCGGACGTCACGCGAAGTGACCGTGCTCAACGTCGCCGGCGCGAAGATCGACTGGTCCCACCACGCCACCGAGCAGACGCTGGTGCTGCTGTCGGCGGTGCAGGGCATGGCTGAGATCGCCGCGGCACTGCAGGCTGCGGGACGGGCCCCCGCGACACCGGTGGCGATGACGTCGGTCGGCACCACCACCGACCAGCGCACGATCGTCTCGACGCTTGCCCGCATCGCCACCGACGTAAAAGCTGCCCGGATGGTGGCGCCCGCGATCGCGGTGATCGGCGATGTGGTGACGATGCGCGAGGCGCTGTCGTGGTTCGAGACCAAGCCGTTGTTCGGGTGGCGCATCCTGGTGCCACGCACCAAGGAGCAGGCCGGCACGCTGTCGGCCAAGCTGCGGTCCTACGGCGGCGTCCCCGAGGAGGTGCCGACGATCTCCGTCGAGCCGCCTCGCAACCCTTTGCAGATGGACAAGGCGGTCCGCGGACTGGTCGAGGGCCGATACGAATGGATCGCCTTCACCTCGGTCAACGCCGTCAAGGCCGTCCGGGAGAAGTTCGACGGGTACGGCCTCGACGCGCGCGCATTCAGCGGCCTCAAGGTTGCCGCTGTCGGTGAGAAGACCGCTGCGGCCGTCGCTGCGTGGGGCATCCGGGCCGACCTGGTGCCGTCTGGCGAACAATCCACCGCGGGACTGCTCGACGACTGGCCGCCGTACGACGACGTGCTCGACCCGATCAACCGGGTCTTCCTGCCACGGGCCGACATCGCCACCGAGACGCTGGTCGCCGGGCTACAGGAGCTCGGCTGGGAGGTCGACGATGTCACGGCGTACCGGACCGTACGGGCTGCCCCTCCGCCGGCGCCGACCCGCGACGCCATCAAGTCCGGCAAGTACGACGCGGTCCTCTTCACGTCGTCGTCCACGGTGCGCAACCTCGTCGGCATCGCGGGCAAGCCGCACGCCTCCACAGTCATCGCAGCCATCGGCCCGGCGACGGTCAAGACCTGCGAGGAGCATGGCCTGCGCGTCGATGTGCTGGCCCCGAAGCCGTCGGTCGAAGCGCTGGCCGACGCCCTGGCCGACTTCGGTGCAGCCCGGCGGGTGTCGATGGTCGAGGCCGGTGACCCGGTGACCAAGCCGTCCGAGTGCCGGGCAACCGCCCGCCGTCGGGCCACCTGAGGCGTCGGAGCACCGAGGGATGACCGGTTTCCCCGCCGCCCGCCCACGCCGCCTGCGTCGTACGCCCGCCATGCGGCGGCTGGTTGCCGAGACGTCGTTGTCGCCGAGCCAGCTGGTGCTGCCGATGTTCGTCGCTGAGGGCGCGATCGAGCCGCGACCGATCACGAGCATGCCCGGCGTCGTCCAGCACTCGCGGGAATCGTTGCGCAAAGCGGCCGCGAGTGCCGTCGAAGCGGGCGTCGGTGGGCTGATGCTGTTCGGCATCCCTGAGTCCAAGGACGCTGCCGGCAGTGGCGGCGTCGACCCCGACGGGATCCTCAACGTCCCGATCGCTGATGTGGTGTCGGAGGTTGGTGACGCGACCGTGGTGATGAGCGACCTCTGCCTTGACGAGTTCTCCGACCACGGTCACTGCGGTGTGCTCGCCGACGACGGCAGCGTCGACAACGACGCGACCCTGGAGCGGTACGCCGCGATGGCGCTCGCGCAGGCCGCCGCCGGAGTGCACGTCGTCGGTCCGAGCGGGATGATGGACGGCCAGGTCGGGGTGATCCGGGAGGCGCTCGACGCTGCCGGACGCGCGGACGTCGCCATCTTGGCCTACTCGGCGAAGTATGCGTCGGCGTTCTACGCGCCCTTCCGCGAGGCCGTGGCCTCCGCGCTGCACGGCGATCGGCGTGCCTACCAGCAGGACCCGGCGAATGGTCGTGAGGCGATCCGCGAGGTCGCCCTCGACCTTTCCGAGGGTGCCGACATGGTGATGGTGAAGCCTGCGCTGGGCTTCCTCGACGTGCTCCGCGAGGTGGCGTCAGTGTCGGACGTACCCGTCGGGGCGTACAACGTCTCCGGCGAGTACTCGATGATCGAAGCGGCCGCCGCGGCCGGCTACCTCGACCGGGAGGCTGCCGTGCTGGAGGTGCTGACGTCGATCCGCCGGGCGGGGGCGGACATCGTGTTGACCTACTGGGCGGCCGACGTTGCGGACTGGCTCAGCCGCTGAGGTGAGCGTGCGTCCCAGCGTCAGTCGCAGGGCAAGGTCGGCAGCGGTACACAGGGCAGGTCAGGGATGAGGTCGGCGAGCCCGAGGCGGGTCAGCACCTCCGCAAGTGTCCCGGTCAACAGGGCCGCCGCTTCGTCGTTGGTCTTGCCGACGAGCTTCTGGCCGCATGCCTTGATCATCTCCTGGGTGGGGCTGCCGGGCAGGTGAGCGGCGCAGTACTTGGTTGCCTCCGCCACCGTCTCGAGCCGCTGGACCACTGGCTGGACGACCGTGCTCGGGTTGACAGTCGTCGTCGGCGCTGGTGCCGGCGCCGGAGCTGGCGAGGTCGGGCCGGGCGTGCTCGGCGGGTTGTCGGGACTGGGTGTGGACCCGGGCCCCGGCTGGGTGGTCGGTCCCGGGTCCTGCGGGGTCGGGCTGTTCGTGGCCGGCCCGGGGTTCGTGCCGGGGCCGGGGTTCGTGCCGGGACCAGGGTTCGTGCCGGGACCAGGGCTCGTGGACGGGCTCGCACTGGGGTCGCCGCGGCTCGGGTCGTGGCGGCCCTTCAGGGGAGGCTTGTGGTGGCGCGACTTGGCCGGGTTGTCCGTCGGGTTGGCGGCCACCGTCACGTACTCGTTTGCGGGTAGTCCGTCGGCCACCGCCATGTAGTCGCCGTCGAGGTAGGAAGCCATGATCGACAGCACCAGAGCGACGTAGGCGTCGGAGTGGTTGTAGTTGAACACGGCGGCACGCTGCCCGGCCAGGGTGGAGAGGTCCTGTTGGCCGGCGCAGAGGTAGACGGCGGTCGCAAGTGCGGCGTCGTCGATGTCCTGCGGGTCGCGGGCGCCGTCGCCGTCGCCGTCGACGCCGACGATGTCCCAGGTGCCGGGGATGAACTGCATGGGGCCCACGGCGCGGTCGTACGTCGCATCGCCGTCGTACCTGGCTCCATCGGTGTCGGTGATCAGTGCGGTGTCGTTGGTGCCGTCAAGCGGAAGGCCGAAGATGCCCGGCGTGGCCTTGCCGTCAGTGCTCAGCACGTTGCCACCGAAGCGGCCATGATCGGACTCGACGCGGCCGATGGCGGCGACCAGCGCCCAGGAGAGGTTGCAACCGGGGTCAGCCTTGTCGATGACCGCCTCGGCTCGATGGTATGCCGTGAGGGCCGCCGTTGGGATCGCGTTGACGGAGATCGAGGACGGTGCGCGGCCGCCGCTGGTTGGATCGTTGGGGCTCAGGGGAGAGCTGACACCGGGCGACGAGGGGACCGTGTAGCTGGCCGGTTCGTCGAATGAGGTCGTGGGAACGGCGGGGATACCCGGATCCCGGATCGGCGCGTCTGCGCTGGCAGTGTTCGGCGCACCGAGGCTCGCCGTCCAAGCGCCGGCCAGCAGCACCAGCGGCACCAGGGCGACTGCTGTGTGCCAGCGGGTGATGCCTTTCGAGTCCCTGGTGGGCCAGCCCGCCGGAGGTCTGGCCCTGATCGGGCGTAGCGCCATGTCTCTCTTTCCAGTGTCCCTCGCTTGCCGGCGCGCACACGCCGACAGGTTCTCGACCTTCTGGTAAACGGCAAGAAGGTCTCCAGGCTACGGGCAACCGGCCAGTGTCCGCACCAAAACGGGTCGCGATGACCTGCACCTCGGCGACTCATGCGACGAGACTCTGCCCAGGGGGCGATGGGCCAGCTCGCGCGGTGGTCCGCGACAATGGAAGCCGTGACCTCGCTCGACGCCGGACCGGTGCAGAACACCGGTGTCTCGGCCGCCATGTTTGCCCGGGCGCTTGAGGTCACGCCGGGTGGTGTCAACAGCCCGGTGCGAGCGTTCCGTGCCGTCGGCGGCTCTCCTCGCTTCATGGCCCGCGCGTCCGGGCCTTACCTCTACGACGTCGACGGCAACGAGTACGTCGACCTCGTCTGCTCCTGGGGGCCGATGATCCTCGGTCACGCCCACCCTGCCGTGGTCGAGGCCGTCCAGCAGGCTGTCACAGGCGGCACGTCGTACGGCACGCCCTCTGTGCCCGAGGTCGAGCTCGCCGCCGAGATCGTCGCGCGGACTCCCGTCGACCAGGTCCGGCTCGTGTCGTCCGGCACCGAGGCCACCATGTCGGCTATCCGGCTCGCACGCGGCTTCACCGGTCGTGACCTCGTGGTGAAGTTCGCCGGTTGTTATCACGGCCACGTCGACTCGCTGCTCGCCGCAGCAGGCTCCGGCGTCGCAACGTTTGCCCTCCCCGGCACACCGGGAGTGCCGCCGGGGTCGACCGCCGACACGATTGTGCTGCCCTACAACAACTCCGCCGCAGTCATGGAGGCATTCGCGTCCCATGGCGCTCAGATTGCCTGCGTCATCACGGAAGCGGCCGCGGGCAACATGGGCGCGGTCGCGCCGGTCGACGGCTTCAATGCGACGCTGAGCCGGCTGTGCCGCGAACACGGGGCGTTGTTCATCAGCGACGAGGTGATGACCGGCTTCCGGGTCGGCCGCTCCGGCTACTGGGGCCTCGACGGAGCGGTCGAGGGCTGGTCACCCGACCTGATGACGTTCGGCAAGGTGATGGGTGGCGGATTCCCTGCCGCCGCATTCGGCGGTCGTCGCGACGTGATGGCCCGACTCTCGCCGGTCGGGCCGGTGTACCAGGCCGGCACCTTGTCGGGTAATCCGATCGCCACCACCGCAGGGCTCACCACACTGCGGTTGGCGACCGATGAGATCTACGCCACCCTCGACCGGGTGGCGGCGACTGTGCAGGCTCTGGTCAGCGAGGCGCTCAGCGCGGCCGGCGTGCCGCACCTCGTCCAGGCTGCCGGCAACCTTTTCAGCGTCTTCTTCGTCGATCCTGCAGAGGTGCCGGCGGTGCGCAGCTTCGATGACGCCAGCCGGCAGCAGCTGCACCGGTTCAGGGCGTTCTTCCACGCGATGCTCGAGGCCGGCGTCTACCTGCCGCCGAGCGCGTTCGAGGCGTGGTTCGTCAGCGCGAGCCACGACGACCGGGTGATCGACGTCATCGCCTCGGCACTTCCGAAGGCGGCTGCTGCTGCGGCTGCCGCTCGACCCGAAGGGACCGGATGACCGACCAACCGACCGCCGACGGCTCAGGCACGACAACCGTCGTCCACCTGCTCCGCCACGGCGAGGTCTACAACCCGGCGGGTGTTCTCTACGGGCGCTTGCCGGGCTACCACCTGAGCGACCTGGGCCGGCAGATGGCCGAGCGGGTAGCCACAACGCTCGCCGGCCGTGACATCACTCATGTGGTCGCGTCGCCGCTCGAGCGGGCGCAGGAGACCGCGCAGCCCACCGCCGAGTCGTTCGGGCTCGAGATCGTCACCGACGACCGGGTCGTCGAAGCGGGAAACGTATTCGAGGGCCAGGAATTCGGCGTCGGCGACGGTGCGCTGCGCCGGCCGGGCTCGTGGCGGCACCTCTACAACCCCTTCCGGCCGTCCTGGGGTGAGCCCTACAAGGACATCGTGGTGCGGATGCTCGCCGCCATGCACGACGTCCGAGAGAGCGCCACCGGCCACGAGGCCCTGATCGTGTCGCACCAGCTGCCGGTCTGGATCGTGCGCTCGTTCGTCGAGGGACGCCGGTTGGCCCACGACCCGCGCAAGCGCATCTGCAGCCTGGCGAGCCTGACCACGTTCACCTACGACGGCGACCGGGTCGCATCCTTCGCGTACTCCGAGCCGGCTTCCGACTTGGTGCCGGTGCGAGCCGACAAGAAGTTCACGGCCGGAGCCTGACCTGGTGCCTGTTGGTCGGCGTACCCGTCGCAATCTCGTCGCGGCCGCCCTGGCGGTGGTCGCGGTGCTGACGAGCGCGTGCACGACGTCGGACGACTCGGCGACCGGCACCAAGGGATACATCACCGGCGACGGCACGGTCACCGTGCTGCCGCCCGACGAACGACCCCAAGCGCCCGAGGTGGCAGGTGAGCTGCTCGGCGGCGGCACTCTCGACGTGTCGACGTACGCCGCTCAGGTGGTCGTGCTCAACGTGTGGGGGTCGTGGTGCCCACCTTGTCGCGCGGAGGCGGCAGACCTCGTCGCAGCGTCGAAGTCCCTTCCAGACGCAGCGTTCGTGGGGCTCGACACGCGCGACAAGGAGGCTGAAGCAGAGGCGTTCGTGCGGCGCTACGAGGTGCCGTACCCGAGTCTGGTCGACCAGGACAGCCAGTTGTTGTTGCTGTTCCACGGCATCGTGAACCTTTCCTCCGTGCCTACCACTATCGTCATCGACCCCGACGGCTTGGTGGCAGCGTTCATCACCGGCGCGACCACCAAGACGACACTGGTCGACCTCGTCGAGCAGATCCAGGCAGGGGGCTGACCGCCGTGCTCGCCGACGTCGGCTCAACTGTCACCGCTTCGGTAGGGTCGTGGTTCGCCGAGACGGCGCTCGACGGCCCGATGCTGCTCGCCGTGCCGGTGGCCCTGATCGCAGGGACGGTGTCGTTCTTCTCGCCGTGCGTGCTGCCGCTGTTACCGGGTTATCTGTCGTACGTGACGGGGCTCTCGGGTGCCGACATCGTCGCGCACGGCAGCAGCGGCGTCCGCGGCCGGATGGTGACCGGGACGCTGCTGTTCATCCTGGGCTTCTCGCTGGTCTTCGTGGCAGTCGGTGGCGCATTCGGACAGATCGGCTACTGGCTCGTCGAACAGCAGAGCGTCCTGATGCGCGTGCTCGGTGTTGTCACCATCCTGCTGGGGCTGGTGTTCGCCGGTGTCGTCCCGTGGCTGCAGCGCGACGTGCGCGTACACACCGTGCCGACGGTCGGGCTCGGCGCTGCCCCTTTGCTGGGCGTGCTCTTCGGACTCGGGTGGACGCCGTGCATCGGCCCCACCCTCGGCGCTGTGCTTTCCTTGTCGGGGCTCGGCGGCAGCCCGACACGCGGCGCCTTCCTGGCGTTCGTGTACTGCGTGGGGCTGGGTGTTCCCTTCCTCGTCGCTGCGTTCTCCTACCGGAAGATGATGGGCGCGGTGGGATGGGTGCGTCGGCACCAAGTCTGGGTGATGCGGTTCGGTGGCGGGATGCTGGTGGTCGTCGGTCTGCTGCTCGTCACCGGCGTCTGGAACTCGCTGATCGTCGACGTCAGGACCTGGGTGGGTGGCTTTGAGACCGTCATCTGACACCCGCGAGCTCGACCGCGACGAGCGCGACGAGGCCTCCAGCGGCCTCGACCGCCCGGAGGGCCATGTCGACGCCCGCCCCTACCCGGCCGGGTCATCGAGCGGTGGCGAGGTCTCGGCGCTGCGGCCGCGTGAGTTCGCGCGCTGGCTCTGGCGGCAGCTCACGTCGATGCGCACCGCGCTCATCTTGCTCTTCCTGTTGGCCGTCGCGGCGATCCCGGGTTCGCTCATCCCACAGGAGCGCGTCGACCCGTCGGCGGTCTTCCTCTGGCAGCAGAAGCACCCGAAGCTAACGCCGAGCTTCGAGCGGTTCGGCATGTTCAGCGTCTTCAGCTCGGTGTGGTTCAGCGCGATCTACCTCTTGCTGATGCTGTCGCTGCTCGGCTGCATCATCCCGCGGCTCCGTGTCTACGCCCGCGCGGTGAAGCAGCGGCCGCCTAGGGCACCGCGCCATCTGTCGCGGCTTCCGGCGTACGACACCTGGGCGACGGACGAGTCGGTGCCCGTCGTTGCCGACCGCGCACGCCACCTGCTCAGTGCCCAGCGCCGCCGACTCGAGGTGTTCGGCGCGGCAGAGCCCGGCGACGAGCGAGAACCACGCGAGCTCGTGCTCAGCGCTGAGAAGGGCTATCTCCGCGAGGCTGGCAACCTGCTGTTCCACGTCGCGGTCGTCGTCGTGCTGGTAGGTGTGGCCGCCACCGGGCTCTTCGGGTTCAAAGGCAGTGCGGCGGTGATCGCCGGGCAGGGGTTTTCCAACACGCTCATCCAGTACGACGACTTCACGCCCGGCACGCGCTTCGACGTGTCCGACCTGGCGCCGTTCTCGTTCACCGTCGACGACTTCGACGTGCGGTGGGAGCGCGAGGGCGCAGGCCGGGGCACGCCAGTGAACTTCGCCGCCCACCTCACCGTCACCGACGAGCCGGGCGCGACGTCGTACGACTACAACCTGCGTGTCAACCACCCGCTCGAGGTCGGCGGTGCGTCGGTCTACCTCGTCGGCCACGGGTACGCGCCGCGCGTGACGGTCCGCGACGGTGAGGGCAAGGTCGCCTTCTCCGGCCCGGCGGTCTTCTTGCCGCAGGACGCGTCGTTCGTCTCCTTCGGCGTGATCAAGGTGCCCGGCGACACTTCGACACAGCTCGGGTTCGAGGGCTACTTCTTCCCAACAGCGGCCCTGTGCAAAGGCCAGCCCTGCTCGACCTTCCCCGACGCCGACAACCCGGTGCTGTCGTTGATCGCCTACCAGGGCGACCTCGGCCTCGACGACGGCCAGCCGCAGTCCGTCTACGTGCTCGACAAGTCGCGCATGCAGCCGTTCAAGACCCCAGGAGGCAACCCGCGGGCGCTGCTGCTGGCCGAGGGAGAGACCGTCAAGCTCGGCCACGGCGCCGGGTCGATCACGTTCGACGGCTACGATCGCTGGGTCAAGCTGCAGATCAACAAGGCGCCCGGCAAGGTCGTACCGCTCGTCGGGGTGCTTGCCGCCATCGTCGGACTGCTGGGGTCGTTGTTCGTGCGACCACGGCGTACCTGGGTGCGGATCCGTCGCGACACCGGGCGTACGGTGGTCGAGGTCGCCGCACTCGATCGGGTGTCGGGCGGCGACCCTGCGGCCCACGTAGCCGAGGTCGGCGAGGCACTGCGACCTGCGATGACGGCTGGCCCAGGCGAGCACACCAGGCAGGAGGAGTCACCGTGACCGAGACGCTTGCCCAGCTCAGCAACAACGCGATGTACTCCGCGACGGTCGTCTACGCCCTGGCGATGCTCTCGCACATGGCGGAGTGGGCGATGGCGCGCACTCTCCCGGCCGTTGTCACGACGTCTCGGAGCCGGGCGGCGCTCGTCTCCGCCGGTCGCACTACGGCACCGCCAGAGAACGGCCGCAACGCCGGGGTGAACGAGCCGAACAGGCGAACGGTTGTGGGTTCGGTGGCCGCCGCGCCCGCCGAGGTGGAGCGCAGCGACAGGTTCGGACGGATCGGGCTGTCGCTCACCGTGCTGGCCCTGCTGCTGCATGCCGTCGGTGTGGTCACCCGCGGCATCGCCGCCGAGCGGGTTCCGTGGGGCAGCATGTACGAGTTCTCGATCACCAGCACGCTCGCGGTCTCGTCGGCGTACCTCTTCCTGGTCCGCCGCTACAAGATCAGGTGGCTCGGGCTGCTCGTGACCGGGTTCCTGGTGATGGTGCTCGGGCTTGCGGTCATCGTGCTGTACCGGCCGGTCGGCCCGCTCGTGCCGGCCCTCCACTCATACTGGTTGGCGATCCACGTGTCTGCCGCTGCGATCGCCGGCGGAGCGCTGACCGTCGGTGCGCTGGCGTCGGTGCTCTACCTCGTCCGCAGTGCGATGGAGACCAGGGCGCTGGCTACTCCGGACAAGCCGCGTACCGGCTTCCTGTGGCGCACGCCAACGGCCGCCGACATCGACCGCCTGTCCTATCGGGTGCACGCATTCGCCTTCCCGCTGTGGACGTTCGCAGTCCTGGCGGGGGCGATCTGGGCGGAGTACGCCTGGGGCCGCTATTGGGGCTGGGATCCCAAGGAGGTCTGGGCCTTCATCACCTGGGTCGTGTACGCCGCCTACCTGCACGCGCGGGCGACCGCCGGATGGCAGGGCCGGGCGGCGGCGTACGTCGCGCTGTTCGGGTATGCGACATTCATCTTCAACTTCGTCGGCATCAACCTGTTCGGCTCAGGTCTGCACGCCTACTCAGGGATGTAGCCCAAACCCGACCCGACTCCCGGCGGCGCCGGGATCGGTCGATCAGCTGCGCGGAGCCGGGTTGTCATCCGGTGGGGGCTTGGGCTTGCGGAGGCTGCGCAGGAAATCGGGGTCGTCGTCGGGGGCGATGACGCGCGGTCGGGGTCGGGGCTGCGTCTGCAGCACCTCGGTGCCGTTGGGCCGTCCGAAGATCAGCCAGGCGCCCGCCCCGAAAAGGGGCATCAGCACAGCGACCGCCCAGGCCCAGCGGGGCAGCTGTCGCACTTGGCGGGGGTCGGAGAGGGCGATCTCGACCCACGCGTAGATCCCCAGCACGACCACCAGGGTCGGTAAGAGAAATCTCATGTGGGTCTTCCGCCTCCATGTGATTCGGGCAACGGGGCCGTACGCAGTCCAATGTAGGCCCGCGGTCCAAATACCGCCGGACAATGCTGGTGCCAGTCCGCACGGATAACGAGAAGGCCGCCGGCGGGTCAATGCATCCAGGTGAGATCTCGGTCACCTCAAGACGTCACGCACGAGCGACGACTCGACATTGCCACCTGACACGACGGCGACGGTCGGCCCGGGGCCGACGCGCTTACTGTGGGCGAAATAGCCGGCGACCGCGACGGCGCCGCTCGGCTCACATACGAGCTTCGCTTCGAGGATCGTCAACCGCATCGCGGCACGGATCTCGTCCTCGCTGACTGTCACCACATCGTCGACCAGGGTGCGGATGTGATGCCAGTTGAGATCCCCCACGGCGGTGACCCGCAGCCCGTCGGCGATGGTGCGTCCAGTGTTCGCGCTGCTCCACGTCACCCGCTGGCCAGCGGTGAAACCCTCGGCCAGGTCGCCGGCGAGTTCTGGTTCCACGCCGACCACGCGGACGTGCGGGCGGTCGGCCTTCAATGCCGCCGCGATGCCGCTGATCAGGCCGCCACCACTGACCGGGACCAGCACCGTTGCCACGTCCGGCAGCTCCTCGGCGATCTCCAGTCCAACGGTCCCCTGGCCGGCGATGATCGCCGGATGGTCGAACGGAGGCACGAACACGGCCCCGGTTTCGACGCGGAGCCGTTCCGTTACCGCTTCACGCTCGGAGATGTCCACGACCATTACGTTCGCGCCGAGCGCCTCGGTCGCCGCCCGCTTGACGGCGGGCGCCTGCGACGGCATCACTATTGTGGCCGCGATCCCCGCTTCGCGGGCAGCCCGTGCGAGCGCCTGCGCGTGATTGCCCGAGGAGTGGGTGATGACGCCCCGGGCGCGCTCGTCGTCGTGCAGCTGGGCAACGGCATTCGTCGCCCCGCGCAGCTTGAACGACCCGCCCAGCTGCAGGGACTCAGCCTTCAGCCACAGAGGCGCCTCGGGACGACCAAGCTGAGTGAGCAGCAGCGGCGTACGTCGGACCACCCCCGCCAGCCTGACCGCAGCGGCCTCGATGTCAGGGAGGGTGACCAAAGCAGGTGTGCTCACGCTGGCACCCTACGCACCTGGATGCGGCCGGCCCTCGGCGCGCGGCTAGCCTGGGCAGTGTCCCAGCTGTCGGCGTCCCTGCCGTGCGCCGCGCCCTTCCGACCGAGGAAGCCGTGAAGGTCTTTGCCCTTTACACCACCGCCCGGGTGATGCTGTTCCTGGCGGTCTACGGCCTGCTCTGGCTGATCTTCGGGCGTTGGCTGGAGTGGGACGCAGTCACCGGACTGTGGACCGCGCTCATCGCGATGATGGTCTCGTCGGTCGTCGCGCTGGTCATCTTGCGTCCGCTTCGCGACAGGCTGGCGCTCGAGATCGCCGTGCGGGCTGATCGCGCGAAGAAGGCGTTCGACGCGCGCCAGCGCGCTGAGGACGGTGGCTGACCGCTCCCCGAGCTGCGCACTGCGCACCCGTCGGTCATCAGGTCTGAGACCCGTCGACGGTCCTCCAGGTCAGGTGAGCGTCGCGGCGACGTACCCGGCGAAGAGGCCGACAGCGTACGTGAGCTCGGTCAGGCCGGTGTCGCGAAGCACCGGTACCAGCGCCGACCCGGCGGCGCCTCGGCGTACGGCGGACTGGGCGCGCACCGAGAGGGGCACCGAGATCGCCGCCATCAGCAGCCACCAGCTGACGAGCCAGGCAGCGACCAGCGCGGACGCGTACGCCGCCGCGTGCAGGGTGGCGAAGAGCGAACGCGATCGGGCGTCGCCCAGCCGGACGGCCAGGGTGCGCTTGTGGACCAGCGCGTCGGTCGGCAGGTCACGGAGGTTGTTGGCGACGAGGATCGCCACCGCGAGTGCGCCGACCCCGCAGGCGACCCACCCGACTGCGTCGGTGAGTGCCTCCACCTGGACGTACGCCGTGCCGACGACGGCGACGAGACCGAAGAACACGAAGACGCTGACCTCGCCGAGGCCCCGGTACCCGTAGGGCCGGACGCCGCCGGTGTAGTTCCAGGCCGCAGCGATCGCGACCGCGCCGACGACGAGCAGCCACCACGCCGTGGTCAGCGCGAGGACGACACCCGCCACCGCGGCGACCCCGAACGCCGCGTAGGCCGCCTTCTTGACGTGCGACGGGAGGGCGGCGCCGGAGCCGACGAGACGCATCGGCCCCACCCGGTCCTCATCGGCCCCGCGTACGCCGTCTGAGTAGTCGTTGGCGTAGTTCACTGCGACCTGGAGGGCAAGTGCGACGACGAGTGCCAGCAGCGCCTTCCACCAGACCAAGGAGTCGCTGTGCACCGCGACGCCGGTGCCGGCGAGGACGGGGGAGACCGCCGCCGGGAAGGTGCGGGGGCGGGCGCCTTCGACCCATTGCGCGGTGGTAGCCATGTCGGCGGCAAGTCTTGCAGCCGGACCGCAGGTGCGCCGAAGGGGCGCGGGGTACGACGCCGGCCGCCGCTTCGACGACGGGCCGAGCCGTAGGGTGGCGAGCGTGAGTGGTGGGCCGGTCGGGACCGACAACGCATCGCTGCGCCCGGTTGCGGGCGCGCCCGACGACATCGAGCGGCTGCTCCGCCCCTTCCTCGACGTCGGACTCGACGGCGGCATCGACGGTGCGAGCCACGGCCCCGATGTCGCGCGGCTCGTCGTCCAGACGTCGGGTTCCACGGGTGACGCCAAGCAGGTCGCCTTGTCGGCCAGGGCACTGCGGGCGTCGGCGGCCGCGACGCTGGCCCGGCTGGGCGGCGCCGGTCAGTGGGTGTTGGCCCTGCCCGCTCACTACGTGGCCGGGCTGCAGGTGCTGACGCGGTCGCTGCTGTCGGGCACTTCCGCAGTACGGCTTGGCGACCACGCAGACCTTGCCTCGGCGGTGGGCGTCATGACATCCGGTCGGCGCTATCTCGCCGCCGTACCGACCCAGCTATATCGGTGGCTTGCCGACGCCTCGGACGCAGCAGCCCTGGCGACGTTGGACGCGGTGCTGCTCGGCGGTGGTGCGGCGCACGCAGAGCTTCTGACCAAGGCGCGCGACCGCGGCGTCCACGTCGTGACGACGTACGGGATGAGCGAGACGTGAGGTGGCTGCGTCTACGACGGCATCGCGCTGGACGGAGTCGCCGTCGCCCTGGGGTCGGCGGGCGAGATCCGGCTCGCGGGGCCGGTGCTCTTCGACGGGTACGTCGACCAGCCGGACCTGACCGCGTCGGTCCTGCGTGACGGTTGGCTGCACACCCCAGACCTGGGCCGATTCGACACCGACGGGCGGCTCGTGGTCGTGGGTCGAGCCGACGACGTAGTGGTGAGCGGTGGCGTCAACGTCTCGCTCTCGGCGGTGGAGACGTGTCTGCAGGCGATGTGTGGTGTCGGCCAGGTCGCCGTCACGTCGCGACCCGACCCTGAGTGGGGGACGACGGTGGTCGCGGTCGTCGCCAGTGCCGCATCCTCGGCGGTCGCGGTGACCCAGCGTGCGAACGCGGGTGCGGCGGTGCCAACGGCGGTGCCGAGCCTCGCCGCCGTACGTGACTTCGTGGCCGCGAAGCACCCGCGCAGCTGGGCACCTCGCGAGGTCGTCGTCGTGGACGCGTTGCCGATGCTCAACTCCGGCAAGGTCGACCGCAAACGCCTGACCGCCCTTCTCGATTCGTCCGATCCGGGCGCGCTCGAAGTCTCCGCAGCCAGTCGGACGAATCCGGGGGCTCCCGGATGTGTCCGACCGGCTCCCGCACGAACGGTGCGCGCTCAGTCGGACGAATCCGGAGGGGCAGCGGGGAAGGAGGAGGCGGAGACGTGAGCGCGGACGACGCAACGGTCGACGTCTTCTCGATCCCGATGAACGTCCGGTTCCGCGGGATCGATCACCGTGAGGGGGTGCTGCTCGGCGGGCCTGGCGGCTGCGGGGAGTTCAGCCCGTTCTGGGACTACGACGTCGCCGAGTCGACCGCTTGGCTTGCAGCGGCCCTCGAGGCGGCGGACCGCGGGTTTCCCGAGCCGGTCAGGGAGGTGGTGCCGGTCAACTGCACCGTCCCTGCCGTCGATCCCGATCGAGCCCGCGCAATCGTCACCGGCCCGCACGGGTGCCGCACCGCCAAGGTCAAAGTCGCCGAGCCAGCCCAGACGCTCGACGACGACGTGGCCAGGGTCGCGGCCGTGCGCGACGCGATCGGACCCGAGGGCCGGGTGCGCATCGACGCCAACGGCACGTGGACGGTGCACGAGGCCATCGACGCGATCAAGGAGCTCGACGCGTTCGAGCTCGAGTACGTCGAGCAGCCCGTTGCGACGGTCGGCGAGCTCGCGGACGTCCGCCGCCGTGTCGACGTACCGGTTGCGGCGGACGAGTCGATCCGACGCGCCGACGACCCGCTGCGCGTCAAGCGGCTCGGCGCCGCCGACATCGCCGTGCTGAAAGTGCAGCCGCTGGGCGGTGTACACGCCTGTCTGCGGCTGGCAGAGCAGCTCGGCATGCCGGTCGTCGTGTCCAGCGCGCTCGAGACGTCGGTAGGGATCGCCGCCGGTGTGGCCCTCGCGGCCGCGTTGCCCGAGTTGCCGTACGCGTGCGGCCTGGCGACCACCTCGATGCTGACCGCAGACGTCACCGCAGATCCGATGACGCCGGTCGCCGGCATGCTTTCGGCGCGGCGGGTGCAGCCGGACCCGGCACTCGTCGACGGTGTCCGCGCCGACGAGGAGACGACCCGGCGCTGGCACGAGCGGCTCGCCGGCTGCCGACGAGTGCTCGAGGGTCGCTCCGGATGAACGCTGCGACGACGCTGGCCGGCGCCGTCGTCTCGGCGTTGCGCCGCGGCGGCGTCACCGACGTCGTGCTGGCGCCCGGGTCGCGCTCCGCGGCGTTGGCGATCACCCTGCACGAGGCCGACCAGGCCGGGCTGCTGCGGCTGCACGTGCGGGTCGACGAGCGCACGGCCGGGTTTCTCGCACTCGGCCTGGCCAAGGGCGCTCACCGCCCGGCCGCGGTCGTGACGACTTCAGGCACCGCCGTCGCCAACCTGCACCCGGCGGTGCTGGAGGCTGCCCACGCCGGGGAACCGCTGATCGTGCTGTCGGCCGACCGCCCGGCTGAGCTACGGGG
>JACCVZ010000053.1 GCA_013697905.1 Nocardioidaceae bacterium | reverse complement strand
TGGACATCTTCTACGGCAGTTTCAAGGCCGTCGAAGGTGTGACGCTCCCGATCGCCGCTCGATCGGTCACGGCGCTGATCGGACCCTCGGGGTGTGGCAAGTCGACGTTCCTGCGGTCGCTGAACCGTATGCACGAGGTGATCCCCGGCGCTCGCGTGGAGGGAAAGATCCTGATCGACGGCACCGACCTCTACGAAGACGACATGGACCCGGTCGAGGTGCGACGCCAGATCGGCATGGTCTTCCAGCGACCGAATCCATTTCCGACCATGTCGATTGCCGAGAACGTCCTCGCGGGCATGAGGCTGAACAGCAAGCGGCTCAACAAGGCGGCCGCTAGCGAGATCATCGAACGATCGCTTGGCGCCGCCAATCTCTGGACCGAGGTGAAGGACAGGCTCGGCAAGCCGGGGTCAAGCCTTTCGGGCGGCCAACAGCAACGGCTGTGCATCGCCCGGGCTATCGCGGTCGAGCCGCAGGTGCTGCTGATGGATGAGCCGTGCTCGGCGCTCGACCCCATCTCGACGAGCGCGATCGAGGATCTCATTGACGACCTTAAGGAGAACTACACGATCGTTATCGTCACCCACAACATGCAGCAGGCGGCGCGGGTGTCGGAGACCACCGCCTTCTTCAACCTCGCGGGCGTCGGCGGGCCCGGAAGGCTGATCGAGTACGGAGCGACCACAAAGATCTTCTCCAACCCCGACAACTCATCGACCGAGGCTTACATCTCAGGCCGTTTCGGCTGACGGGCCTCGAGGGGACGCTCGAACGCTCAGACGTCGATCTCCACCCGGGCGACCACGTCGAGCTCTGGTCTGTCGTCGTCGCCGTCCTTGACGACGCCCGCCTCCCACCGCAGCGACAGCGCCCGGCCCCGCGTCTCCAGCGTCGCGATGTTGTTGTCGAACCAGGGGCCGCGGATCGTCTTCCACTCGAAGGGCGGGTCAGGGACCCGGGCTCGCCGGGCCAAGAACGTGCCGAAGCCGCGGCCGACGTTCTTGGAGGAAAACCCCGTCGCGTACCGGACCATGTAGGGCAGCGGGTTGCGGATCGGTGAACAGACCGCCTGCAAGATCCTCGCCCCGCCCGACCTGGACACCTCGGCGACGTACGAATTGTGAACGTCGCCGCTGAGAAACGTGACGGTGCCCGGCGCGGGGCCGCGTTTGCCGTCGGCAACTTCCGAGACCATCTGCGCCACTTCGACGAAGCCCTCCTGGAAGGCCGCCCAGTGTTCGAGGTCGACTGTCTGCCGGAGTCTCTCTGCCATCCTCGACCAACGCTTGCCCCAGGCACCTGTCGCGACCGCCTCGCTCCAGGCCTCGAACTGGTGCAGCCCCGGGGAAAGCAGGAAGGGCAGCGAGGTCCCGACGAGCAGATGGTTAAAGCCGCCCCGCAGCTGCTCGTCGAGCCAGGCCATCTCGCCCGGGCCGAGGATCGAGCGCTGGTCCGGCTTCAGCACCCGCGCTGCACGAGAATCGAGGACGACGAGGCGTGTGGTCCCGATGTCGCGGGCGAAGCTCCAGCGGTAGGTCTCGGGGTGCTCATCCGACCTCTCGGCGAGATCGTCGACGATCGCGGTGAGGTCGAACTCTTCGTTGCTCTGCGACCCTGCAATGATCTGTTTCCAGACCTCGTCTTCGGCGCGGGTCGACGGGGACAGGTTGCCCAGATGCTGGTAGACCCAGTACGACCCCAAGCCGCCGACGATGCGGTCGTGCCACCACGACGTCGCGTTTATCTCTTCCCGCCACGTGTGCGAGGTGTTCCAGTCGTCTCGGATGTCGTGGTCGTCGAAGATCATCGAGCTCGGTAGCGTCGACAACAACCAGCGGTTGGCGGGGTCCGACCAGGCCAGCTTGTAGAGGTGGGCGTACTCCTCGTAGTCCTTGAGTTCCTCACCAGGTGGCTGCTCGATGTCGCGTCGACCTGCGATGAACTCCCGCATCGCTGGAGACGTCTCGTCGGCGTACACCTGGTCACCCAGGAACGCAACCATGTCAGGCCACTTGTCGCTGCCGTCGAACGCCATATGCAGCGCATAGGCACGCATCGCGTCGACTCCGTGGCTCTTGTTGCCGTCGGCGTCGTGCGGCACGCTCGTGCGGCACGACCCGAAGGCCAGACGCAGCTCACCGTGGGGCTTCAAGGTCGCGATCCGGCTCGGCGGGTAGGGAGAGCCGGGCTGCGGCCAGACCTCCGTCCCAGCCACCGTGACCGTGTAGGTCTGCACCGATCCCGGCTCCAGCCCCGCCACCTCGACGAGGGCGTAGTGGTGGCCATGGGCGGAGAACGTCGACGCGGACCAGGATCTGCCGGCAGCGTGCACGCTCACCTCAGCCCGGTCGCGCGTCTCGACCCAGACAGAGGCCGATGTCTCGTCGACGTACCTGAGCAGGGGTCCGAGGACCAACGGATCATCAGTCACGGCTCTTTTCTACACCCGTATGGGAAAC
Source organism: Nocardioidaceae bacterium (assembly GCA_013697905.1). Classification (GTDB taxonomy): domain Bacteria; phylum Actinomycetota; class Actinomycetes; order Propionibacteriales; family Nocardioidaceae; genus JACDHG01. The sequence continues at coordinate 282 of JACCVZ010000053.1, read as the reverse complement.
AGCGCCGTGAGCTTGGCCTCGCGCGCACCGTTGGCGCTGCCGCTAGGCGTAACCGAGGTCGTGCAATCGGTCGTCGCCGATGCCGAAGTGGTGAGCAACCTCGTGCACGACGGTGACCCCCACCTGCTCGCGCGCCTCGTCGGCGTCCTCGCTGATGCGAAGGATCGGCAGCCGATAGATAGAGATGCGGTCGGGAAGGGCCATCGCGTAGCTGGTGTCCCGCTCAGTCATCGGCACGCCTTCATACAGACCGAGCAGGTCTTCGCCGGCTGGCGGGTCGTC
>JACCVZ010000027.1 GCA_013697905.1 Nocardioidaceae bacterium | reverse complement strand
CAGGAACGAGCCGGTCGGGCGGTCGGGATCGGAGATGCCGGCGCGAGCCCGGCGTACGGCGTCGGAGACGGCCGTCACCGCGGCGCGCTGGCCGATCAGTCGCCGGCCGAGCTCGTCTTCCATCCGGTGCAGCTTCCCGGTCTCGCCTTCGAGCAGCCGCCCGGTCGGGATGCCCGTCCAGGCAGAGATGACCTCGGCGATCTCGTCGGCGCCGACCTCTTCGGTGACCATCAGCTCGACCGGGTCGGCGGCCTCCTCGGCCTGCGCCTGGTCGAGCTCGGTCTCCAACTCGGGGATCCGGCCGTACAGCAGCTCCGAGGCGCGCCCGAGGTCGCCGTCGCGCTGCGCGCGCTCGGCCTCGGTGCGCAGCTCGTCGATCCGCTGCTTGATCTCACCCACCCGGTTGAGGCCCTGCTTCTCACGCTCCCACCGGGTCTCGAGTGCACGGAGCTGCTCTTGCCGGTCGGCGAGCTCGGCGCGCAGCGTGTCCAGCCGCTGCACAGAACCAGGGTCGGCCTCCTTCTCGAGGGCGAACTCCTCCATCTTCATCCGATCGACGATACGTCGGAGCTGGTCGATCTCGATCGGGCTGGAGTCGATCTCCATCCGCAGCCGCGACGACGCCTCGTCGACCAGATCGATGGCCTTGTCGGGCAGCTGCCGGCCGGTGATGTAACGGTCGGACAGGGCGGCAGCCGCTACCAGGGCCGAGTCAGCGATAGAGACCTTGTGGTGCGCCTCGTAGCGCTCCTTGAGCCCGCGGAGGATGGCAATGGTGTCCTCGACGCTGGGCTCGCCGACGAAGACCTGCTGGAACCGCCGCTCCAGCGCGGGGTCCTTCTCGATCCGCTCGCGATACTCGTCGAGGGTCGTGGCTCCGATCATCCGCAGCTCGCCACGGGCCAGCATCGGCTTGAGCATGTTGCCGGCGTCCATCGAGGAGTCGCCCGAGGCACCGGCACCGACGACGGTGTGCAGTTCGTCGATGAACGTGATCACGTGGCCACCGGACTCCTTGATCTCGGCGAGGACTGCTTTCAGCCGCTCCTCGAACTCGCCGCGGTACTTCGCCCCGGCCACCATCGCGCCGAGGTCGAGCGACAGCAGCCGGCGCCCCCGGAGTGACTCCGGGACGTCGCCGGCAACGATCCGCTGCGCCAGCCCTTCGACAACCGCGGTCTTGCCGACGCCCGGGTCACCGATCAGCACCGGGTTGTTCTTCGTACGCCGGCTGAGTACCTGCACCAGGCGACGGATCTCGCTGTCGCGACCGATCACCGGGTCGAGCTTGCCGTCGCGTGCTGTCGCCGTCAGGTCGACGGCGTACTTCTCGAGAGCCTGGTACGTCGACTCGGGGTCCTGGCTGGTGACCTTCGCCGCCCCTCGCACAGTCTCGAAAGCCCCTTGCAACGCCGACGCGGAGGCGCCGGCTGCCTCGAGGAGCTCCTTGACCGGGCTTGTCACCGAGGCGAGGCCGAAGAGCAGATGCTCGGTCGAGGTGTACTCGTCGCCCAGCGACTCCGCAAGCTGACTGGCGGCCTCGAGCGCGAGGACGGTGGGTCGGGCGTAGCTCGGCGAGGTCACGCTGGAGCCGGTCGCCGACGGAAGCCTGCGCAACACATCGGCGTTCGCGGAGGTGACTGCTGCCGGAGCGACTCCGGCCGCCTGTAGCAGGGGCGCGGCGATGCCGTCGGTCTGGGCGAGCAAAGCGGCGAGCAGGTGCGCCGGCTCGACCACCGGGTTGCCCGCCGAAGTTGCGAGCTGGATGGCGGCGCCGATCGCCTCCTGGCTGCGCCGGGTGAACTTGCTGACGTCCATGTGTCCTCTTGTGCGTTGCGGTCGTAGTCAGGTCTGTGCGTCCCGCCTCAGCGAGGCGAGAACCGTGTCGGCTCCCAGCGAGCCACAACCGACCCGCTGCGGACGGCCGGAAGGTTGGGCATGGCGGCCGCCAGCGCCAGGTCGAGCTGGCTCTCGAGCTCGGCGACACGGGCCCGCAGCGCAGCCGCCTGGTGCTCCATCTCGAGGATGCGGCGGACGCCCTCGATGCCGATGCCGGACGACGTCAGCTCGGAAACGGTGCGCAGGAGCTCGATGTCGCGGACGGAGTACCGCCGCCCACCTCCACCGCTTCGACCGGGGCTCACCAGCCCCATTCGGTCGTAGCCACGCAACGTCTGCGGGTGCATGCCACTGAGCTCCGCGGCGACGCTGATGACGAACACCGGCGCCTCGCGGTCGGTCACCTCGAACGTGATCCGGGCTCTAGGCATGTGTCTGGTCTCCTCTCAGCAGGCGGGCGCGAGGGTCGTGCTCCTTCAACGCCTCACGCAGCGCCTGGACCGCAGCCTTGGCCTGGTCGTCGAGCGCCGTCGGCGTCTCGACATCGACCGTCACGAGCAGGTCCGCCAAAGTGCCGTCGCGCCGCGGGGCGCCGCGCCCCTTGACGCGGAACGTGCGCCCGTTCGGCGTACCGGCCGGAATCTTCAGGGTGACCGGGCCCGCACCGAGCGTCGGGATGGAGATCTCTGCCCCCAGTGCCACCTCGTCGAAGCGCACCGGCACCGTGAGCGTCAGGTTGTCGCCCTTGCGGCCGAAGCGCGGGTGCGCGGTGACGTGAGCGAGGACGTAGAGGTCACCGGCCGGGCCCCCCGTCTCTCCGGGTCCACCCTTGCCGCGGAGCCGGATCCGCTGACCGTCCCGCACCCCGGCAGGGATGCGGGCGTTGATCGTGCGGGTCGAGGTCCCTCGGCCCGAGCCGTGGCAGACCGGGCACGGGTCGTCTACCACGAGGCCGCGGCCGAGGCACTCCCGGCAGGGCTGCGTCATCGCGAACCCACCCGCCTGCCGCGCGGTCTCCATGCCCGAGCCCTCGCAGTTCGGGCAGACCTTGGGCACCGTGCCGGCGCGGGCGCCGGTGCCGGAGCAAGCCGGGCATGCGGCATCGCTGCTCAGAGCGAGCGACACCGTCATCCCGTCGAGCGCCTGCTCGAAGCTGAGCGTGACCTCACTCTCGACGTCCTGCCCGCGTCGCGGCTGGCGAGTCCGCGCCCGAGCGCCGCCACCGAAGACGTTGCCGAACACGTCTGCGAAGCCGCCGTCGCCGCCACGACTCCCACCGAACAGGTCGGAGAAGTCGTAGGTGCCACCGCTCCTGCCCGGCTGCGGCCGGAAGCCGCCCGAACCGAACAGGGTGCGCTGCTCGTCGTATTCCTTGCGCTTGGCTGGGTCGGAGAGCACGGAGTTGGCCTCGGAGATCGACTTGAACCGCTCCTCCGCCGCCGCGTCACCCGGCTTGGAGTCGGGGTGGTTGTTGCGCGCCAGCTTGCGGTAGGCCTTCTTGATCTCGTCGGCGGACGCGTCCTTGGAGACGCCGAGGACCTGGTAGAAGTCCCTGGTCGCCCAGTCAGCTGGAGTCACGCCGCCATCTCCCCATCACCGCTCGCGGGCGACTTCACCGCTGCCATCGTCGCCAGCCGCGTCCTCGGTGTCGTACGCCGGCCCATCGGCCACGGGCGATCCGTCCGGGTCGGACGGCTCCGGCGCCACGGTCTGCTCCGGCGCCACGGTCTGCTCCGGCTCGGCCACTGCGACCCGGGCGGGTCGGAGAATACGCTCTCCGAGCCGGTAGCCCACCTGCAGGACGGCCTGGCAAGTCGGCTCCGTCACCTCGTCGGAGTACCCGTGCATCAGTGCCTCGTGGATGCGAGGGTCGAACGCATCGCCGACCTCGCCGTACGGCTGGAGGCCGAGACCATCGACCGTCCGCTGCA
>JACCVZ010000388.1 GCA_013697905.1 Nocardioidaceae bacterium | reverse complement strand
CACGAAGTCCCAGGTCAGACGAGATCTGCCTGCGCTTCGAGATGAGCGCGCTCGGAGGGATTCGAACCCCCAACCTTCTGATCCGTAGTCAGATGCTCTATCCGTTGAGCTACGAGCGCCGGTTGCGGTGCGTACGTCATCGAGGCCGTAACCAGGTGGACGCGAAGGGCGAGTCTAGCGTGCTGTTTGGTGGGGCTGAAATCCGTCGGGCTCGCGGCGACAAGCCAGTGGGCCGGCATAACGAGCGTGGTTTTCGGCCGGGGATCCAAGCATGTCCGCCGCCGCAACGACCTCGGGTCGTTAGGCACAGCCTCGTCGAGCTCAGACCGGCGGGCCGACCCAGGGCTCACCCACGAGCGCCCGCAGTCGTGGCCGTCTGTGGATGGGCCGGTTCGCGACGCATACACCCATCGGCGTACCGTGTCATGCACCCGTCCGCAGGACAAGACTGCGGACGCCCAATTTCACCTTCATTCCGCTGCCGGACCGCAGCGGCCGGTGGCGCATCGCCACCGCGGTTGCGCGAGAGGGAACATGTCAGGCATGACCGCCGAAACCCCCACCACGGACATCGGTACGGGCGGGAGCGCTGCCACCAGTCACGCCAGGCTGGCCGGCTGGGTCGCGGAAGTCGCTGAGCTCACCCAGCCTGAGCGCATCTACTGGTGCGACGGCAGCGAGGCCGAGTGGGGTGCCTTGACCGACGGGCTGGTCGACGTCGGCACCTATGTCCGGCTGAACCCTGAGAAGAAGCCGAACTCCTTCTGGGGGGTCTCCGACCCCTCCGATGTCGCTCGGGTCGAGGACGGCACCTACATCTGCTCGATCGACGAAGCCGACTGCGGCCCCACCAACAACTGGATGGCGCCGGGTGACATGAAGGCGATCATGACCGACCTCTACCGAGGCTCGATGCGCGGTCGAACCATGTATGTCATCCCGTTCGTGATGGGCCACCTGGAGGCCGAGCAGCCGATGTTCGGCGTGCAGATCACCGACTCGGCGTACGTCGTCACCTCGATGCGGGTGATGGCGCGGATGGGCGCCCGGGTGCTCCACCGGCTGGAAGAGCTCGACGCGGACTACGTGCCGTGCCTCCACTCCGTCGGCGCCCCGCTGGAGCCCGGTCAGCCCGACGTGCCGTGGCCCTGCAACGACACCAAATACATCACCCACTTCCCTGAGGAGCGGATGATCTGGAGTTTCGGCTCCGGCTACGGAGGAAATGCCCTACTCGGCAAGAAGTGCTACGCGCTACGCATCGCGTCGGTGATCGCCCGCGACGAGGGCTGGCTCGCCGAGCACATGCTGATCCTGAAGCTCACCTCGCCGGAGGGCAAGAGGTACTTCATCGCCGCGGCGTTCCCCAGCGCCTGTGGCAAGACCAACCTCGCCATGCTGGCTCCGAGCATCCCCGGCTGGAAGGTCGAGACGCTCGGCGACGACATCGCCTGGATGCGCATCGGTGCGGACGGCCGGCTGTGGGCAATCAACCCGGAGTACGGCTTCTTCGGCGTCGCCCCGGGCACCAACCAGAAGACCAACCCCAACGCGATGCGCACCATCGACCAAGGAAACTCCGTCTTCACCAACGTCGCCTTGACCGACGACGGCGACGTGTGGTGGGAGGGCATGGAGAACGAGCCCGCGCATGCCACCTCGTGGAAGAAGGAGTCGTGGACCCCAGACTCCGACGAGCTGTCCAGCCACGCCAACAGCCGTTATTGCACACCGATCAAGCAGTGCCCGATCCTCGCACCGGAGTACGACGACCCGCGCGGCGTGCCGATCGACGCCATCTTCTTCGGCGGCAGGCGGAAGACCACCGTGCCGCTCGTCGTCGAGGCGCGCGACTGGGCCCACGGGACCTTCATGGGCGCCACCTTGTCGTCCGAGACGACCGCTGCCGCGACCGGCGAGGTCGGGGTGGTGCGCCGCGACCCGATGGCGATGCTGCCTTTCATCGGTTACAACGCCGGCTACTACCTCGACCACTGGATCACCATGGGCAAGGAGAACGACGCCGCCAAACTGCCGCGCGTCTTCTACGTCAACTGGTTCCGCCGCGGTGACCAGGACCAGTTCCTGTGGCCCGGCTTCGGCGAGAACAGCCGCGTGCTCAAGTGGGCCATCGAGCGGATCGAGGGCAAAGCCGCGGCAATCGAGACACCGATCGGGCACGTGCCAACGCTCGACTCGCTCGATGTCGACGGGCTCGATGTCGACGGATTCGACCTCGAAGCCGCCCTCAAGGTCGACCCTGAAGAGTGGCGCGAAGAGATCCCGCTGATCGCCGAGTGGTTTCAGAAGTTCGGCGACGACCTCCCCACCGTGCTGTGGACTGAGCTCGACGGGCTCAAAGCCCGCCTCGGCTGACGCTGCCTGTCTTCCCTTGAAAACGGTCGCCGGGTGTCCCATACTTCTTCCCCGCTGAACATCCGGCCGGTGGATGCCTCGAACAGCGTGGAGATGCACGCCTACCACGACATCTATGAGCAGGCGGAGCGTGTCGAGCTTGCGGATGCTGCGGTCTACAGCCTCGAAGACACCTTGACCGTCCTGACCCGGGCGCCGCTCGGTTGGTTCTACCGCGGGTACGCCGCCTTCGAGAGTGGCCGCATGGTGGGCGAGGGTCTCATCGTCGGTACCACCGCGGACAACCTCCGGACTGCGCGGCTGTGGGCCTGGGTGCCACCACGGGAACGTGGTCGGGGAGTCGGCCGCTGCGTTGCCGAGTTCCTGCTGGGCGAATGCCGCCTCCTCGATCGCGACATCCTGCACAGCACGGCGAAGTACCCGTTCGAACGTCGCGATGACCACCCGTACCGCCGGTTCGCCGAACGGCACGGCTTCAATCTGGCCAACACCCAAGTTGAGCGGCGACTGGCTCTGCCGCTGTCGGACAGACTGCTGACGTCTCTCGCCACGCAGGCCCAGGACAAACATTGCGGCTACCAGCTCCACACGCTCGTCGGCCCGATTCCTCTTGAGCACGCCCAGGGGTACTGCGACGTCAACAACAGACTCGCCCTCGAAGCCCCCGGCGGTGGGCTTCACGTCGAGCAGAGCCGACGAACCCCGCAGATCCTGGCTGACCAGGACGACGAGATCCGCGAACAGGGGCGAACCCGTGTGACCACGCTGGCGTTGGACGCGGCGGGAACGGTGGTCGCGCTCACGTGCTCGATCGTCACCTCTGCGAGCGAGCCTCACGTGGACCAGTGGTCGACGATCGTGCGCGCCGACCACCGGGGCCACCGGTTGGGACTTGCTATCAAGGTCGCGCAGATCAGGGCGATCCAGCAGCAGTTCCCCAGCAAGCGTTTCATCACCACGACGAACGCGGAGACCAACGCGCACATGGTGGCTGTCAACGAGGCACTCGGCTTCGAACCCTTCGCCCTGGAAGGTGAGTTCCAACGCATTCTCATCACAGGTGAGGCTTGAAGGCGAGTTGGAACGGTGTAGCGGTCGCCAAGCCATCTCGGCTGCAACTGCGTACCAAGCTGACCGTCGCCGCCTAGGCTCGGCCCCCGATGCCACCGCTGCTCCGCTTTCGCGACCGAGCGCGCGCGTTCTGATCCTGGACGAGTCCGACCGGCTACTGCTGTTGTCAAGCCGCGACGAGTCGACCGGCACCACCCGGTGGAAGGCGGTCGGTGGCGGCGTGCGGCCGGGGGAGAGCCACGAACAGGCGGCGTTGCGAGAGCTGCGCGAGGAGACGGGACTCACGGGTGTCGCGTTGGGCCCGGAAGTCTGGCGGGGGCGGCCTTGGTCTGCCACCCGGGATGGCGTCACCTATGAAGTCCGGCAGCGCTACTTCGTGCTGCGAGTGCCGTGGTTCGAGGTTGACACCTCGGGATTCGAGGAGTTCGAGAGGGAAGCGTCACCGGGCATCGATGGTGGACGGTCGACGAGCTGGCCGCCACCCACGACCTGTTGCGGCCCGCCGGGCTGCCGAAGCTGCTGGCCCGGCTGCTGGCAGCAGGGCCTCCCGCTGAGCCGATCATCGTGGACGGTTGATCTAGGGTCCGAGGGGTGACCCACCGCTACTGGCCGATGTTCGACATCCGCATCACCACCCCGGACCTCGAGCTCCGGCACCTTACCGAGGCAGACCTGAGCTCTGTCGCTGACATCCTCCCCGCGGACGCCGAGCAGGACCCGGCGGCGACGACCTACGACGGGCTCGATGCGGCAAGAAACCGCGGTGCGGTGATCCACCAGGAGTACTGGCGGGCGCGGGGCGGATGGCGCCCCG
>JACCVZ010000387.1 GCA_013697905.1 Nocardioidaceae bacterium | reverse complement strand
TGCGCGATGCAGCGGTCGACTCCGGAGTCGGGGTTGTAGCCCTCGGACCAGTCGGCGTAGTCCGCAGCGTGGCCGTCGGTCATCAACGCCGGAGCCGGCTGCCCGGTGACCCGCTCCACGTGCTCGCGCCAGCGGTCCGGCGTGTGCATCCACGGGTCCACCGGCGCGCCCCCTGCGATCGCCAGCAGATGCGTCCATGTGCGCGGCACCACGGAGGTGAGGGCGTAGCCGCCTCCGCCGGTCGCCAGCCAGCGCCCCTCGCAGACGTCGTGCGCCAGCGCGTGCAGCGCCTGATGTGCGGCACGCTGACCATCGACGCTGAGCATCAGGTGCGCCAACGGGTCGTCCATGTGGGAGTCGCAGCCGTGCTGCGAGACGAGCACGTCAGGCGCGAAGGCGTGCAGCAGGAGCGGTACGACGGCGTGGAACGCCCGCAGCCATCCTCCATCTGCTGTGCCAGGGGGAAGCGCCACGTTGACCGAGAAGCCCTCAGCGCCAGCCGCGCCGGTCTCCGAGGGGTCGCCAGTGCCGGGGAAGAGCGTCCGCGGCGTCTCGTGCAGGCTGATCGTCAGCACCCGCGGGTCGTCATAGAATGCCGCCTGGACACCGTCGCCGTGGTGGACGTCGATGTCGACGTACGCCACCTTCTCGGCACCCTGCTCGAGCAACCACCCGATCGCGATTGCGGGGTCGTTGTAGATACAGAAGCCGCTGGCTGAGTCAGCCAGGGCGTGATGAAGTCCGCCGGCGATGCTGACACCGTGCAGCACCTCCCCCGTCCAGACCAGCCGTGCCGCCTCGACTGTGGCGCCGACGATGTGGGAGGCCGCCTCGTGCATCCCCGCAAAAGTTGGGTTGTCGTCGGAGCCGAGGCCGAATCTCAGGTCGGTGTGGCTGGGGTCAGCCCCTGAGCGCTGCACCGCCTCGACGTACGCGGCACTGTGGAGGAGCCGGATCTGCTCGAGCGTGCCCATCGGGGCGTCGTAGACCGTCACGTCGGGCAAGCCGAGCACGCCCAGCTGGTCGGCGAGGCGCATGGTGAGGTCGACCCGGATAGGCGCCAGCGGGTGTCCCGGCCCGAAGTTGTACTCCGTGAGGGTCGGGTCGAAGACGAAGCCCGCGGAGCCAGTCATACCCGCGAGCCTAGCCTCCTACCGCAGCTGCGTGAGCGTGTAGATGACAAGCCCGGCGAGACCGCCCACCACGGTGCCGTTGATCCGGATGAACTGCAGATCCCGTCCAACGTGCAGCTCGATCCGGCGAGCCGCCTCGCGACCGTCCCACCGGTCGATGGTGTCGGTGATGACGGTGGTGAGCTCATTGCCGTAGCGATCAACGAGGAAGGCTGCGAGGTCGGCGGCGTAGGCATCCCACCGCTCCCGCAGCTCGACGTCGCCAACCAGCCGCTCGCCGAACGCGACGAGTGCCGCTGTCGCGCGCACACGTACGGCGCTCCCGGGTGCGTCGAGTGACTCCTGGAGCACCCGCCGCAATGCTTGCCACAGTGACGTGGCGGTGACCAACACCTGCGGCTGGCTCAGCAAGCGTGCCTTGAGCCGTTCGGCCCGCCCGATCGTCACCGGATCGTGCTGCAGGTCAGCTGCCAGCTGCCGAAGCAACGCGTCGAGCGCAGCCCGCGCCTCGTGGTGCGGATCATCGCGGATGTCGACGACCCAGTCGACCAGCTCGGAGTGGATCTTGGTGACCACCCGCTCATCGAGCCACTGCGGTGTCCACCAGGGCGCGCGGGTGCTGAGGACGTCGGCGAAGGCCTCCGGGTTGCCCGTCAGCCATCGATGCCCCTCGATGAGGGCGAGATCGACGAGACCATGGTGCGCCCCCTCGCTGACGATGTCTGCGAGCAGCCGGCCGGCGACCTCGCTGAGCGGTTCCTCGGCCAGTCGCGGTAACAGCTCGGACGACAGCAGGGCGGTGACGTCGTCGTCTCGGACCTTGTCGAGGGCGGTGCGCGCCACCGTTGCGGCCTCGGAGACCATGCGTGCGCTGTGCGTCTCGTCCGTGAGCCACTCGCCCACCCGCTGCGCGACGTGAGCATCGCCCATCCGGCCTCGGACCACCGGCTCGGTCAAGAAGTTGCCGCTGACGAACTCCTGAAGGCTGCGAGCCAGCGCGCCCTTGCGGGTGGGGATGATCGCCGTGTGCGGGATCGGGAGGCCGAGCGGCCGACGGAAGAGTGCGGTAACGGCGAACCAGTCCGCGACGGCGCCGACCATCGCTGCCTCGGAGGTCGCGTGCACGTACGCCCAGGCACCGGAACGGTCGAGGGTGAGCACGTAGATGACGGCGGCAGCGACGAGCAACGACCCGGCTACCCACTTCATCCGCGCCAGTCCGCGCCGCCGCTGCTCGTCAGTGGCCCCGTCGGCGACTGACGATAGCTGCCCCATCGGCTCGGCGCTCGACGTCGGCACCTCAGTGCCTCACGTGTCGATGCCGCTCGCCAGCTCCCGCGACCGCCGCGCGGCACTCTCCAGGGCGGTCATGAAGGCGGCGCGCACCTTGTGGTCCTCGAGCTCACGGACGGCCGCAGCCGTCGTACCCCCGGGTGAGGTGACCCGCTCCCGCAGGACGGTCGGGTGCTCACCGGTCTCGCGCAGCATGGTGGCCGAACCGACCATCGTCTGTACGACGAGTTCAGTGGCGGTGGACCGCGGCAACCCGAGGTGTACCCCTGCTTCGATCATCGCCTCGACCACGAAGAAGAGGTAAGCCGGACCCGACCCGGAGATGGCCGTGACGGCGTCTTGCTGTTTCTCCGGCACCCGGATCACCTTGCCGGTCGATCGGAGCAGGTCCTCGGCCTCCACCAGGTGCGCCTCGTCGCAGTGCACGCCGGGCGAGATGGCCGCCATCCCCTCGTCGACCAGCGCCGGTGTGTTGGGCATGACCCGGACGACCGGGACTCCGTCGGGTAGCCGCGCCTCGATGGAGCCGGTCGTGATGCCGGCGGCAAGGGACACCACGAGCTGACCGGCACGCACCACCGGGGCGATCTCGTCGAGCAGATCAGGCATGTCCTGCGGCTTGACGACGAGTACGAGGGTGTCGGCGCGGGTCGCCGCTTCGAGGTTGTCGACCACCTCGACGCCGTATCGCTGGCGAAGCTCGCTGGCGCGCTCGGGCCGACGCTCCGAGACCAGCAGGGTGCTCGGGTCACGACCCGCCCGGAGCAGCCCGGACACCACGGTTTCACCCATCACCCCGGCGCCCAGGATCGCCACCGCCATGTCAACCTCCCTGGCCGGACTGGTCTGTCTCTCAGACCGGTTGTTTTGGTTTCCCGAGCACCCGCCGAACACCGCCTCCGCGGGCTCAGCCCTTCGTCATCACCGACCGTGCGAAGAATGCCAGGTTGGCCGGTCGCTCGGCGAGACGTCTCATCAGGTAGCCGTACCACTGGTCGCCGTACGGCACGTAGACGCGCACCTTCTCGCCCGCGGCGGCGAGACGCTTCTGCTCCTCGGGGCGGATTCCGAACAGCATCTGGTACTCATAGCTGCCTTGGTCTCGCCGGTTGCGTGCAGCCAGCGCACCGGCGATCTCGATCAGCTTCGGGTGATGGGAGGCGATCATCGGATAGCCGACACCCTCGAACAGCACCCGCATGCATCGGACGTACGACTTGTCGACCTCCGCTCGGTCCTGGAACGCGACGGACTCGGGCTCCTTGTATGCACCCTTGCACAACCGCACCCGGGAGCCGTCGTACGCCAGGTCACGGCAGTCGGCCTCGGTGCGCCGCAGGTAGGCCTGCACGACGGCACCGATGGAGGGGAAGTCCTGCCGTAGCTCGCGCATGATGGCGAGGGTCGAGTCAGTGGTGGTGTGATCTTCCATGTCGAGCGTCATTGTCGTACCGGCGTTCGAGGCGGCGCGTGCGATCAGCCGCGCGTTGTCCAGCGCGATCTTCTCGCCATCGCTCCCGAGCGCCTGACCGACGGCCGACAGCTTGACGGACACCTCGGCCTTCGGTGCGAGGCCGGCCGCGTCGAGGTGACTGAGCAGTTCGAGGTACGCCGAGACCGTCGCGTCTGCCTGAGCTCGGTCGAGGGTGTCTTCACCGAGGAAGTCGAGACTGACGAGGAGCCCGTCGGACTGCAGCCGGGAAGTGACGGCGACGGCATCGGCGACGTCGTCTCCGGCGACGAAGCGGGACACGATGCCGGCGGAGACCGGCATCGAGCTCACGAGCGACTTGACGTTGTCACTGCGCGACAACTTGAGCAGCGAACGACGCAGCAACGCACACCCTCCTCCATCGGCCAGCTCAGGCTACCCGGCGCGACGCACACGTGAGCGCCGCCGCCAGACGAGCCTCTTCGGCTGCCCGAACGACCTGAACCGAAGCCAGTGCGGAGGCGGACGCTCCCCAGACCCCCGAGCAAGTTCAGCGCGGTGGAGCCACTTGCGCAGGGTCCCGGTTGAGCCGACGCCGAACTGCGCAGTGATCGACCGGTGCCGCGCCACAGCCGGTTCGTCTCGACTTGGGCACCACTAGGATCGTGACGGCCTCGAGCCACGCCGTACGAGCAGAAGGACTGACATGAGTCACCAGGTGCACGCCGAGCTCGTCGCGAATGTGCTCACGGTCATCGCTGCGGCTGGCCAGCGTGTCGGCCCGCAGGACACGGTGGTGATTCTCGAGTCGATGAAGATGGAGATCCCTGTGCACGCGGAGGTCAGCGGCACCATCAGCGAGATCACGGTGTGCGTCGGCGACGTGGTGACGGAGGGCGACCTGATCGCCGAGATCGCCGAGGACTAGCGCTCGATCAGTCCGTACGCCGGCGCAGGGTGGCAGCGCCGAGCACAACCGCGGCCACGCCGAACGCCGCGACCACGGTGACGTCGACACCGAACCCGGCGTCGAGGCTCGCGGTGGTCTGCAGCCGCTGCATCGCGTCGACGGCGTAGCTCAACGGCAGCACGTCTGAGACTGCGCTGAGCACCCCCGGAAGGCTGTCCCGGGAGAGGAACAGACCGCACAGCAGGAGCTGGGGGATCACGAACGCAGGCATGAACTGCACCGCCTGGAACTCCGTTTGCGCGAAGGCAGACACGAAGAGTCCCAAGGCTGAGCCGAGAACGGCGTCGAGGACTGCCACCACGGCGAGCGCCCAGAGCGGTCCGGTGACGTCGAGCCCGAGCAGCCCGACGGTGAGGGCGACCACGAGCAGCGCCTGCGCCAGCGCCACCACCGCGAACGCGATCGCATAGCCCAGCAACAGGTCGAGCTTGTTCATCGGCATCGACAGCAGCCGCTCCAAGGTGCCGGACGACCGCTCGCGCAACGTGGTCACCGAGGTCACGAGAAACATCACCGTGAAGGGGAACACCGCCACCAGCGGGGGGCCGAGCCGTTCGAAGACCATCTCGTTGCGGTCGAACATCCACCACAGCAGCGTTAGCAGCAGGCACGGCAGCACCAACATCATTGCCAGCGTGCGGTGGTCGCGGCGCAGCTGGGTCAGCACCCTGCGGGCGACGGCCAGCGTGATCGAGGGGTTCATGCCGACACCTCCTCCTCGACCAGTGCCAAGAATGCTTCCTCGATGTCGGTGGTGTCGGTCGCGGCGAGCAGGCTGGCGGGTGTGTCGTCGGCGATCACGTGCCCGTCGCGCATCAGCAGCAGCCGGTCGCAGCGCTCGGCTTCGTCCATGACGTGGCTCGACACGATGATCGCCTTGCCTGCCCGGGCGAGCTCCGCGAACGTCCCCCACAGCTGCCGACGCAGCACCGGGTCGAGCCCGACCGTCGGCTCGTCGAGCACCAGCACGTCAGGCTCGCTCAGCAGTGCCACCGCCAGCGAAGCGCGCGATCGTTCACCCCCGGACAGGCGACCGGTGAGGCTGTCGGCGTGCGACTCGAGACCAACGGTGCGGACCGCTG
>JACCVZ010000155.1 GCA_013697905.1 Nocardioidaceae bacterium | reverse complement strand
CGGCCGCGCCAGGCGTACGGCCCTCGGTGCCGGCGTGGCCGTGCTCACGCTCCTCGCGTCGTCCTGCGGTGGCCCGGCGTCCGGCGGCGACGCGTTCGCCGGCGAGGTGCTCGACAACCCCTTCCAGGTCGACCCGACGCCGCTGACCGCGACCGACGGCAGCGACTTCTCGCTGGTCGAGGACACCGACGCCCGGCTGACCCTGGTCTTCTTCGGCTACACCCAGTGCCCCGACATCTGCGGCGTGGTGATGGCCCAGCTGGCGTCCGCGGTCGACCAGCTCGACGCCGAGGACCGCGAGGCCGTGCAGATGGTCTACGTCACCACCGACCCCGCGCGGGACACCGAGGGCGTCCTGCGCAGCTACCTCGACCGGTTGGACCCCTCCTTCGAGGGCCTCACCGGCGACCTCGGCACCATCGAGCAGGTCGCCTCCTCGGTGGCGGTCGGGTTCACCGAGGAGGACCGGCTGCCGAGCGGGGGTTACGAGGTCACCCACTCCACCCAGGTGCTCGGCATCGACGGCGCCGACGAGGTCCCCGTGCTGTGGACCCAGGAGACCACCGCGACCGAGTACGCAGCGGACATCCACACCCTGCTCACCAGCTGAGCCCGCCCCCACCCGCCCCGACCAGGAGCCCTGCGTGAGCCTCACCCCGCTGGCCATCCCCAGCCCCGACCAGGGGACCTGGTACCTCGGCCCGCTGCCGCTGCGCGGCTACGCCCTGTGCATCATCCTCGGGATCGTCGCCGCGATCTGGATCGCCGAGCGCCGCTGGGTGGCCCGCGGCGGGCGCGCCGGCGAGATCTCCGACCTCGCCGTCTGGGCGGTGCCCTTCGGCCTGGTCGGGGGGCGGCTCTACCACGTGGTCACCGACTCGGGCCGCTACTTCGGCGAGGGCGGTGACCCGTGGGCGGCGCTCTACGTGTGGCAGGGCGGGCTCGGCATCTGGGGCGCCATCGCGCTCGGCGCGGTCGGCGTGGTCATCGGCGCCCGGCGTCACGGGATCCGGATCCTGCCGGTCCTGGACGCGATGGCCCCGGGCGTCCTCGTCGCCCAGGCCGTCGGGCGGTGGGGCAACTGGTTCAACCAGGAGCTGTACGGCGGGCCCACCACCCTGCCCTGGGGCCTGGAGATCGACCCGTCGTACTGGCCCTCCGGCGCGGCCGAGTCCTTGGGGCTGACCCCGGCGACGCTCTTCCACCCGACGTTCCTCTACGAGTCCGTGTGGAACCTCGTCGCCTTCGTCGTGGTCGTCTGGGCCGACCGGCGCTTCCGGCTCGGGCACGGCCGGGTGGTCGCGCTCTACGTGATGGCCTACACCCTCGGGCGGGCCTGGATCGAGAACCTGCGCATCGACGACGTCGAGCTCGACGACGTCCTCGGGCTGCGGCTGAACGTGTGGACCTCCCTGGTGCTGCTGGCGGCCGCCACCGCCTACTTCGTGTGGGCGGGCCGGCGCCACCCCGGCCGCGAGGACGCGGTCCACGCCCCGGGCCGCGGGCCCGAGCACGACGAGCCCGAGCACGACGAGCCCGAGCACGACGAGCCCGCCTCCCAGCCGGGGTCGGAGCCGGTCTCCCCGCCCGGTGCAGAGGCCCAGGACGAGCACCCCGGTCCCGACAGGCGTCGCCGGCACCGGGGGCGGTGAAATCCGGTGGTAATCTCTGTCGTATAGCCGCGTGGGCCAAGGTCGTCCCGTGCGTCCTGGCCCCCTGGGGCCGATGTCATGAGGACTCGCACGACGACGGGAGTCATTCCGGTGACCTACTCGCACGCCTTCCCGCCGCCCCAGGGGCTCTACGACCCCACGCAGGAGCACGACGCCTGCGGCGTGGCGTTCGTGGCCACGCTGACGGGCGAGGCCAGTCACGACATCGTGGCCAAGGCCCTTACCGCCCTGCGCAACCTGGACCACCGCGGCGCCGCGGGCGCCGAGCCGAACTCCGGTGACGGTGCCGGCATCCTGATGCAGGTGCCCGACGCGTTCCTGCGCGCGGAGGCCACCCGGCTCGGCTTCGAGCTGCCGCCGTCCTCCGCGTACGCCGTGGGCACCGCCTTCCTGCCGGGTGACGCCGACGAGGTCGCGACCACGGTGTCCCGCGTCGAGAAGATCGCCGCCGAGGAGGGTCTTGCGGTCCTCGGCTGGCGTGACGTCCCGGTCGACCCCGAGATCCTGGGCAGCACCGCGCGCGGGGTCATGCCCACCTTCCGCCAGGTCTTCGTGGCCGGCGCCGGCACCCGGGTGACCGGGATGGCGCTGGAGCGGCTGGCCTTCGTGCTGCGCAAGCGCGCCGAGCACGAGGGCGACGTGTACTTCCCGTCGCTGTCGGCGCGCACCCTGGCCTACAAGGGCATGCTGACCACCGACCAGCTCGACAACTTCTACCCCGACCTCACCGACGAGCGCGTCGCCTCGGCCCTGGCCGTGGTGCACTCGCGCTTCTCCACCAACACCTTCCCGTCGTGGCCGCTGTCGCACCCGTTCCGCTTCATCGCCCACAACGGCGAGATCAACACGGTGATGGGCAACCGCAACTGGATGCGCGCCCGCGAGGCGTTGCTGCGCTCCGACCTGATCCCCGGCGAGCTGGACCGGATCTTCCCGATCTGCACGCCCGGCGCGTCGGACTCCGCCTCCTTCGACGAGGTCCTCGAGCTGCTGCACATAGGCGGGCGGTCCCTGGCGCACTCCGTGCTGATGATGATCCCGGAGGCGTGGGAGAACCACGCCGAGATGTCGCAGGACCAGCGGGACTTCTACGAGTTCCACTCCACGATGATGGAGCCCTGGGACGGTCCGGCCTGCGTGGTCTTCACCGACGGCACCCAGATCGGCGCCACCCTCGACCGCAACGGCCTGCGTCCGTCGCGCTACTGGGTCACCGACGACGGCCTCGTCGTGCTCGCATCCGAGGTCGGCGTACTCGACCTCGAGCCCAGTTCGGTCGTCCGCAAGGGCCGACTCCAGCCGGGCCGGATGTTCCTCGTCGACCTCGACGAGCTGCGCATCGTCGAAGACGAAGAGGTCAAGGAGCAGCTGGCGAGTGAGGCACCGTACGCCGAGTGGCTGCATGCCGGGCTGATCCGTTTGGAGGACCTGCCCGCCCGCGAGCACATCGTGCACACCCATGCCTCGGTCACCCGCCGCCAGCAGGTGTTCGGCTACACGGAGGAGGAGCTGCGGGTGCTGTTGGCGCCAATGGCGCGCAGCGGTGCCGAACCGATCGGGTCGATGGGAACCGACAGTCCCATCGCCGCCCTGTCGGAACGGCCGCGGCTGGTCTTCGACTACTTCAGCCAGCTGTTCGCCCAGGTCACCAACCCGCCGCTGGATGCGATCCGTGAAGAGCTCGTCACCTCGCTTGCCGGCACGATCGGACCAGAGGGGAACGTGCTCGACCCCGGCCCGGCCTCATGCCGTCAAGTGGTGTTGGGCTTCCCGGTGATCGACAACGACCAGCTTGCCAAGATCATCCACATCAACCGCGACGGTGACCTGCCCGGTTACGGGACGCATGTGGTCGGCGGTCTGTACGACGTCGCGGGAGGCGGCGACGCGCTGGCCCGACGGCTGGACGCCGTCTGTGTCGAGGTGTCCGAGGCGATCGCCAGCGGCGCCCGCATCATCGTGCTGTCCGACCGGCACTCGACGGCCGACAAGGCACCGATCCCATCGCTGCTGCTGACCGGTGCCGTGCATCACCACCTGGTTCGGGAGAAGACCCGTACGCAGGTAGGTCTGGTGCTCGAAGCAGGCGACGTTCGCGAAGTGCACCACGTTGCGCTCCTCATCGGCTTCGGCGCGGCGGCGGTGAACCCTTACCTGGCGATGGAGTCCGTGGAAGATCTTGCCCGCAGTCAGTCGCACGTGACCGATATCGAACCGGAGCAGGCGGTGCGCAACCTCGTCAAGGCGCTCGGCAAGGGCGTTCTCAAGGTGATGAGCAAGATGGGCGTCTCAACGGTGGCGTCCTACACGGGTGCGCAGATCTTCGAGGCGATCGGTCTTTCCACCGACGTCGTCGACCGCTACTTCACGGGGACCGCGTCGAAGCTGGGGGGTGTCGGGCTCGACGTGCTGGCCGAAGAGGTGGCCCGGCGCCACCGCAGCGGCTACCCGCGGGGCGGCCTCCCGCCGGCACACCGCAAGCTCGAGGTGGGCGGCGAATACCAGTGGAGACGCGAAGGTGAGCCGCACCTGTTCGACCCAGAGACGGTCTTCCGGCTTCAGCATTCCACCCGAACGGGTCGCTACGACATCTTCAAGCAGTACACGCGCCTCGTCGACGAACAGTCAGAGCGACTGATGACCTTGCGGGGATTGTTCGTGTTCGCCGAGGGCCGTCAGCCTGTTCCACTCGACCAGGTCGAGCCGGTGTCGGCGATCGTCAAGCGCTTCTCCACAGGCGCGATGTCGTACGGGTCGATCAGCCAGGAGGCGCACGAGACGCTCGCCGTCGCGATGAACGAGCTGGGCGGGAAATCCAACACAGGGGAGGGGGGTGAAGACTCCGACCGGTTGCAGGACCCCGTCCGGCGCAGCGCGATCAAGCAGGTCGCCTCCGGGCGGTTCGGGGTGACGAGTGAGTACCTCACCAACGCCGACGACATCCAGATCAAGATGGCGCAGGGAGCAAAGCCCGGAGAAGGCGGTCAGCTGCCGGGACACAAGGTCTACCCCTGGGTCGCGAACACACGACACTCGACGCCGGGGGTCGGGCTCATCTCTCCACCACCGCACCACGACATCTACTCGATCGAAGACCTGGCTCAGCTGATCCACGACCTCAAGAACGCCAATCCCTCGGCGCGCATCCATGTGAAGCTGGTGTCCGAGGTTGGTGTCGGCACCGTTGCTGCGGGTGTGTCGAAGGCGCACGCCGACGTCGTTCTGATCTCGGGTCACGACGGGGGCACGGGTGCATCGCCCCTGACCTCGCTCAAGCACGCCGGTGGACCATGGGAGTTGGGACTCGCGGAGACACAGCAGACGCTGCTGCTGAACGGGTTGCGCGACCGGATCGTCGTGCAGACCGACGGGCAGCTGAAGACCGGACGCGACGTCGTGATCGCCGCGCTGCTAGGCGCTGAGGAGTTCGGCTTCGCCACGGCTCCGCTCGTGGTGTCCGGCTGCATCATGATGCGGGTCTGCCACCTCGACACCTGCCCGGTCGGGGTCGCCACTCAGAACCCGGTCTTGCGGGCGCGATACACCGGCCGGGCCGAGCACGTCGTCAACTTCTTCAGGTTCATTGCCGAGGAGGTGCGTGAGCTGCTCGCTGAGCTCGGGTTCCGCTCCCTCGACGAGGCGATCGGCCACGCCGAGGTGTTGGATACCCGAGAGGCGGTGGACCACTGGAAGGCCTCTGGTCTGGACCTGACCGCGGTTCTGCACGTGCCGGAGCTACCGGTGGGCGCCTCGCGGCACCAGACAGTTCCCCAGGACCACGGCCTTGCCAAGGCGCTGGACAACGACCTGATCGCGCTCTGCCGACCCGCGATCGAGCTCGGTGAACCGGTGCGGGCGCGGCTGCCGATACGCAACGTCAACCGCACGGTGGGCACGATGCTGGGCCACGAGGTGACGAAGGCGCATCCGGCTGGCCTGGCGGACGAGCTGATCGACCTGACGTTCACCGGGTCCGCGGGACAGTCGTTCGGTGCGTTCCTGCCGCGGGGGATTACGCTGCGGCTCGAAGGCGACGCCAACGACTACGTCGCCAAGGGGCTGTCGGGCGGGCGAGTCGTCGTCCGCCCTGAGCTGGGCGCCGCCTTCGTGGCCGAGGAGCAGATCATCGCCGGCAACGTGATCGCATACGGAGCCACCGGTGGCGAGGTGTTTATCCGCGGCCAGGCCGGGGAGCGGTTCGCTGTGCGCAACTCCGGCGCCGACCTGGTGGTCGAGGGCATCGGTGACCACGGTTGCGAGTACATGACCGGGGGCACCGTGGTGATCCTCGGGGCAACCGGCCGGAACTTCGGCGCGGGAATGAGCGGGGGAGCGGCGTATGTGCTCGACCTCGACCCACGTTGCGTCAACCACGAGATGGTCGAGCTCGGGCCGCTGGAGTGTGACGCCGCTGACGCCGTTCACCGGCTGGTGCGACGCCACGCCGAAGAGACCGGGTCTTTGGTCGCGGAGGCGCTGGGGCTCGGATGGGGTTCGTCGCAGCATCGGTTCACCGAAGTGATGCCACGAGACTACCGCCGGGTGCTGGAGGCAAAAGCCGCCGCCGACCGCGATGGACTGAGTGAGGACGAGGCGACGGCGGCGATGATGGGGGCACAGCATGGGTGACCCCCGCGGGTTCCTGACGACGGGGCGCGAGGTCGCTCAACGGCGACCCGTCGCGGAGCGGGTGCAGGACTGGAAGGAGGTCTACGCCGACGACATCGGTCGTGCGCTGCTGCCGATCATCTCCCAGCAGGCCGGCCGTTGCATGGACTGCGGTATCCCGTTCTGCCACCAGGGATGCCCGCTCGGCAACCTGATACCGGAGTGGAACGAGTTGGTCGTCCGCAGCGACTGGGAGACGGCGATCGAGCGGCTGCACGCCACGAACAACTTCCCGGAGTTCACCGGTCGGCTGTGCCCGGCGCCGTGCGAGACATCCTGCGTGCTCGGCATCAACGACGAGCCGGTCACGATCAAGAACGTCGAGGTGGCGATCGTCGACAAGGCATGGGACGAGGGCTACATCTCGCCGCAGCAGGTCGACTGGCTCACCGGCAAGACGGTGGCGGTCGTCGGCTCCGGCCCTGCGGGTCTGTCAGCCGCGCAGCAGCTCACCCGGGCCGGGCACACCGTGGCGGTCTACGAGCGTGCTGACCAGGCGGGCGGACTGCTGCGATACGGCATCCCCGAGTTCAAGCTGGAGAAACGCCAGGTCGACCGTCGGCTGGACCAGATGCGGCGAGAAGGCACGGCGTTTCGGGTCGGCGTCGATGTCGGCGTCGATCTGACCGGCGACCAGCTGCGCGACCGCTTCGACGCCGTCGTGCTGGCGACGGGGGCAACCGTTGCCCGGGACCTGGCAGTGACCGGCCGCGGTCTCGCGGGCATCCACCAGGCGATGGAGTACCTGCCGCAGGCCAACCGGGCCGTGCGGGGCGTCCAGGTGGAGAACCAGGTCAGCGCTGCCGGCAAGCATGTCGTGGTGATCGGCGGCGGTGACACCGGCGCGGACTGCGTCGGGACCGCGCACCGTCAGGGCGCGGCCTCGGTGACCCAGCTCGAGATCCTGCCCCGGCCCGCCGACCACCGCGCCGACGGTCACCCGTGGCCGACGTACCCGATGGTCTATCGGGTCTCGGCGGCGCATGAGGAGGGCGGCGAGCGGGTGTACGCCGTCTCCACGACCGAGTTCATCGACCGCGGAGACGGGCGCATCTCGGCGCTGCGCCTGTCAGAGGTGGAGTCGGTCGAGGGCCGGTTCCAGCCCGTCGACGGCAGCGAGCGTGAGCTTCCGGCGGAGCTGGTGCTGCTCGCGTTGGGCTTCACCGGTCCCGAGCACGAAAGCGTGGTGGCACAGCTCGGCGTCGAGCTGGACGAGCGTGGGAACGTGGCCCGCGATCTCCGCTACATGACGTCGGTGCCAGGCGTCTTCGTCGCCGGCGACGCCGGTCGGGGGCAGTCGCTCATCGTTTGGGCGATCGCCGAAGGCCGGTCGGCGGCAGCGGCTGTGGACGCGTACCTGACAGGCACGACTGCGCTGCCGGCGCCCATCCCTCCCACGGCCCGACCGATGGCGCTCTAGTACCGCCATGGTTCCGCGGATTCACGGCTGGGCCGCCTCCCCTTCTCGGCGCCTGGTGATGGGTAGGCTCGGCTGGTGCGGAGAGCGAAGATCGTGTGCACCCTCGGGCCGGCCACGTCGACCCCTGAGAAGATTCGTGAGCTCGTCGACGCCGGAATGAACGTCGCTAGGCTGAACCTTAGCCACGGAAGCCGCGCCAACCATGAACTGCTCTACCAGATGGTGCGGCAGGCGTCGGACGACACCGGGCACGCCGTCGGCGTCCTGGTGGACCTGCAAGGCCCGAAGATCAGGCTTGGCACATTCGCTGGCGGCCCGGTGCAGGTCAGGAACGGCGACGAGTTCACCATCACCACCCTCGACATCGAAGGGGACCGCACCCGCTGCTCGACGACGTACGGGGGGCTTCCGCACGACGTCTCGCCCGGTGACGTGATCCTCGTCGACGACGGTAACGTTCGTCTGACCGCCACCCGGGTGAACCGAACCGACGTCACCACCAGGGTCGAGGTCGGCGGCAAGCTGAGCAACAACAAGGGCATCAACCTGCCCGGTGTCGCCGTGAGTGTGCCCGCGATGAGCGAGAAGGACGTCGAAGACCTGCGCTGGGCGCTCCATCTGCGTGCGGACATGATCGCGCTCTCGTTCGTGCGCTCGGCCGACGACGTGGTCGACGTACGCCGGATCATGGACGACGAGAAGGTGTGGCTGCCGGTCATCGCCAAGATCGAGAAGCCGCAGGCGATCGACCACGTCGACGAGATCATCGACGCCTTCGACGGTGTGATGGTGGCCCGAGGCGACCTGGGTGTGGAGATGCCGCTCGAGGATGTGCCATTCCTCCAGAAACGGGTCGTCGAAGCGGCCCGACGCAACGCCAAGCCAGTCGTCGTCGCCACCCAGATGCTCGAGTCGATGATCTCGTCTCCTCGGCCGACCCGGGCCGAGGCGTCCGACGTGGCCAACGCGGTGCTCGACGGCGCGGACGCGGTGATGCTGTCCGGCGAGACCAGCGTGGGGCGGTACCCTATCGAGACGGTCGAGACGATGGCACGCATCATCGCGTCGACCGAGGACCACGGGCTCGCCCGAATGGCGGCCATCTTGTGGGAGCCTCACACCCGCGGGGGCATCATCGCCAAAGCCGCCGCCGAGGTGGCCGAGCGGATAGGTGCGAAGTACCTTGTGGCCTTCAGCCAGTCCGGTGACACCGCGCGCCGGCTGGCTCGCTACCGCTCTTCAGTGCCGGTCCTTGCGTTCACACCGGAGCCGGTGGTGCGGTCGCAGCTGGCCATGACGTGGGGCATCGAGACGTTCCTGGGCGAGCAGGTGGATCACACCGACGAGATGGTGATGCAGGTCGACAGGTCGCTGCTCGAGGTCGGTCGGTGCAAGGAGGGTGACGAGGTCGTCATCGTTGCCGGCTCACCACCTCGCATCCCCGGCTCGACCAACGCCTTGCGCATCCACCGGATGGGTGACGCGGTGAGGGGCGTGGCACCCGCCTATCGTTCCCAGCGCCTCGACGCGCCCTAGACTCGGCCAGATGACGTTGAAGGCTGTCAACTGGTTCGTGGCTGTCGTCGTCGCGTTGTCGCTTGCGGCCTGCGGGAGCACGCCGACGTCTGCAGCCGACAACGCGCCTGTCGCCCCGTCGCCAGCGAGCATGGCCAGTCGCGCGGCCGCCGGCACCACCGGCCCGCAGACCCCCTCGTCGACCCAACCGACCGTGCCACAGCAGACACCGAACCGTCCCTCGCCGGGCCAACGGCGGGCGTTCGACCCGGTCAGAGCACGAGTTCAGCGCATGTCAGTGCGTGACCGGGCCCGGCAGCTGATCGTGGTGGGCTTCGCCGGCACCTCGGCTCCTTCCCAGCTCATCACCACCCTGCATCCCGGCGGCCTGATCTATTTCAGCCCGAACGCCCGCTCGACCTCGCAGATCGCCGCCATGTCGCGGCAGGCCCAGCGAGCAGCTCGCGCCTCGGCCCAACCGTTGTTGCTGATGACCGACCAGGAGGGCGGAATCGTCACCCGGTTGCCGGGCTCCAGCGATGTCCCGGCCGGCATCGAGTTCGGTGGGAACGGACCCTATGCCCGGCGTACCGCCCTCCACACGGGTCGTGACCTCGTCGACGTCGGCATCAACGTCGACCTCGCGCCCGTCTCCGACGTCAACACCGTCGGGTCGGCGGGGGTCATCGCGTCGCGCTCCTTCTCGTCCGACCCCGAGGTCGTGTCCCGGATGGTGAGGGCGCAGATCTGCGGCTACCACGACGGCGGAGTGGCGGCCACCGCCAAGCACTGGCCGGGTCACGGGTCGACCAGCACCGACAGCCACGTGTCGACGGCCAGCATCAACGGCAGCCTGCGACGCTGGCGGACCACCGACCTGCCCCCATTCGTCGCCGCGGTCAAGACCCACGTCGACATGATCCTTGTCGGCCATCTTGCGTTTCGCCCGCTCGACGGGTCCGGCCGCCCCGCGACCATCTCACCCCGTCTCACCCGCAACGTGATCCGCCGCAAGCTGGGCTACGACGGTGTGGTCATCACCGACGCCCTGAACATGGGCGGCATCACGTCGTGGGGGACTCCGCGACACATCGCGGTCCAATCGCTTCGAGCCGGCATCGACCTGTTGCTGATGCCACCGCAGCCACGCGAGGCGGTTCTGGGCATCGTCTCCGCGGTGCGGGACGGACGCCTGAGCGTCGGCCGGCTCAACGCGTCGGTCGAGCGCGTGGTGCGGCTCAAGCAGCGACTCGGCTTGTACCGGGCGCCCAAGCGATTGGCGACGTGCTGACGCGGTGTCCGTGCGGTATTTCGGTGCAGCCAGCGTGGTCCACCCCGCCGGTGCTCGACGTGCCTGTATCGGGCCGCTGTTTCCGGCGGCGGGGTGTGGGTACTGATTCACCATGACGATTTCAGGGAACGAGCCGCTCGAGTACGCCGTCAGCTCCGGTGCACCTGGTGGGAATGATGACGACCAGTCGGACGCGGCTGTGACGAACGAGCAGACCGAGCATGCGGAGGGCGGTTACGACGATCGTCAAGAGAGCCTCGAGGAGGCGGATCGAGACCTGTTCGAGCGCAAGGACAACGAAAACCCTGAGGCGAGGTACAGGCCGCAGCAGCACCCGCTGAGCGAGCCGCGCAAGCAAGAAGACTGAAACGCGACCAGTTCTCGACAAGCGCCGGCAGCTCATTCGGTGCCGGGAGCGGGACTTGAACCCGCACGTCCTTTCGAACAATGGTGTTTGAGACCATCGCGTCTGCCGATTCCGCCATCCCGGCCAGTGCGGCCGATCCTATAACGCGTGGATAACCTGCTCAGGTGAGGACACCCGACGAGACGCCACGCCCTCGCGTCGTCATCGCTGAGGATGAAGCGCTGATCCGTCTCGATCTTGCGGAGATGCTCGCCGAGGAAGGCTACGCCGTCATCGGCCAGGCAGGTGACGGTGAGCGGGCGATCGAGCTGGTCGAGGAGCTGCGTCCGGACCTTGTCGTCCTCGACGTCAAGATGCCTAAGCTGGACGGCATCTCCGCGGCCGCACACATCGCCGGGCATCGGCTCGCTGCCGTCGTCATCCTTACCGCCTTCAGCCAGCGCGAGCTCGTCGAGCGAGCGCGTGAGGCCGGGGCGATGGCCTACCTGGTCAAGCCGTTCAGCAAGGCCGACCTGCTGCCGGCCATCGAGATCGCCCGCTCGCGGTTCGCCGAGGCGCGACAGCTGGAGTCCGAGGTGGCTGACCTGACCGAGCGGCTGGTGACGCGCAAGCTTGTCGACCGGGCCAAGGGCTCCATCCAGCAGTCCTTGGGCGTCAGCGAGGCTGACGCATTCCGGTGGATTCAGAAGACGGCGATGGACCTGCGGCTGTCGATGCGTGAGGTCGCCGAGGGCGTGGTGAGCCACGGTCTCGATGTCACGAAATGACAACGACGACTCGCTGCTTAGGCAGCCTCGGTGACTCAGGGCGGATATCGCGCTAAGTTGCACCGACACGTTCGCTGCCAGTTTCTCGGCTGGCCACAATCTAGACGGAGGGGCACATGACTCGCCCATCACGCGGCATTCGACTCGCGGTCCTGGCGGCTACTGCTGCCTTGGTGCTGAGCTCCTGCGCGCAAGACGACAACGGCTCAGGCGGCGGCGGGGGCGACACGTCTACCGACTCATCCGAGAGCCCGACCGAAGACACCACCTCCTCGGAGCCCCCTGCAGAAGCCACGGGTGACGGCGTTCTTCATGTGGGCACCCTCCTGCCGGCGACCGGGGACTTGGCCTACCTCGGCCCACCTGAGTTCGCCGGAGTCGACTTGGCCATCAAGGAAATCAACGACGCCGGCGGAGTGCTCGGCAAGCCGGTCGAGCAGACAAAGGGCGACTCTGGTGACCTGACCCCAGACATCGGTGGCGAGCAGGTCGACAAGCTGCTCAACGCCGGCTCTGACGTCATTGTCGGAGCAGCGTCGTCCAGTGTCTCGCTGAGCGTTATCGACAAGATCATCGGTGCCGGCAAGGTCGAGTTCTCACCGGCGAACACCTCTCCGGCCTTCGACACGTATGACGACAAGGACCTGTACTTCCGGACCGCCCCGTCGGACATCTTCCAGGGTGAGGTGCTGGCCAATCTCATCGTCGAGGACGGGTTCAACAACATCGCCATCCTGGCGCGCCAGGACTCCTACGGCGAAGGGCTCTCGAACAGGCTCAAGGAGGTCCTCGAGGAGAAGGGTGCCACCGTCGCGGCGCTAGAGCTGTACTCCGCTGACGCCACCAACTACACCGCCGAGGTCAACAAGATCGCGGCATCGAAGCCCGACGCCCTCGCAATCATCGGTTTCGAGGAGACGGTCAAAATCCTGCCGCAGCTCACCGCCAAGGGTGTTGGCCCGCAGGACCAGCAGACGTATCTCGTGGACGGCAACGCCGCCGACTACGGAGGTGAGGACTTCGACATGGAAGGTGC
>JACCVZ010000369.1 GCA_013697905.1 Nocardioidaceae bacterium | reverse complement strand
TGCACGAGCGGATGCACCTCGTGAACTCACACGAGGTGGTGCTGGAGACCTGGCCGGTCGACCTTCGCGGCTGGTGACCACGCCTGGGTAGATTTGAGCGCCTACTTTGGTGCCGTGCCGTGAGGCGGGCCACCGGCTGGCCGTCAGCCAAGGGACAACGTGGAAGGATCAACCTTGTGGCGAGGACGTGGTTGTCGATCCAAGTCGAGCTCGTGAGTGGCGGCGGGTGTCTCTGGGGCCACGGCCGGCGTGCATCTTCGCGGCGGCCCGAAGCCACACGTTTGCGGACCTGGCCACCGCGATAGACGATGCGTTCGCCCGATGGGACCGCTCGCACCTGCACATGTTCGAGTTAGGCGAGCAGGGCGGTCTGTTGATCGACCGCTACTGGGACGACGACCCGCCGGAGGAAGCCCGGCTAGACGAGCAGGTCCGCTTGAGCTTGCTCACTGCCGGGCAGCAGTTCGTCTACATTTTCGACCTCGGTGACGACTGGGCCCATCTGTGCACCTTGGCCGACGAACGCATCGATCCGCTCCAGACCCTCGGGATCGTTCCCACGCGGCCGCTGCCGTACTGGGGATGGGGCAGCATCCCCGACCAGTACGGGCGCCGTTTCGACGGAGATGACGGGGAAACCGAGGTGAGCGCGGATCCGAACCGAACTGACTTGCCGCCGCTCTACCACGGCTGGGGACCTAAGCCTGGCTAGGCACCACGACGTTTGCCCACTGTCCAGCTGGATGCGAGCAAGCCATTGTCAGTGGTGACGGCCGGTCTCGTCGCTATCGGTGAGGCGTTGCCATCCGCGATCAGGGTGCGCAAGGGTGGTTCACCATGGCCAAGTTGATCTATTCCGCGATCACGTCGCTCGACGGCTACGTAGCCGACGAGGACGGCATCTTCGATTGGGCGAAGCCGGACGAGCAGGTGCACACCTTCGTCAACGAGCTCGAGCGGCCGGTCGGCACCCACCTCTACGGGCGCCGGATGTACGAGGTGATGGCGGTCTGGGAGACCGCGCACGCCGTCGCCGACCAGCAGCCCGTCATGCAGGACTTCGCGCACATATGGCAGGCGGCCGACAAAATTGTGTACTCCAAGACGCTGCAGACGGTCTCCAGCGCCCGGACGCGGATAGAGCGCGACTTCGACCCTGAAGCAGTCCGGGAGATCAAAGCCCTAGCGGAACGCGACATCACCGTGGGCGGTCCGGACCTCGCGGCGCAGGCGATCGCGGCCGGTTTGGTCGATGAGTGCCACCTGCTCCTCGCGCCGATCGTGGTGGGAGGCGGCAAACAGTCCCTCCCCGACCATGTCCGCCTGAAGCTCGAGCTGCTAGACGAACGCCGTTTCGGCAACGGGGTGGTCTACCTTCGCTACCGCACCAGTACCTGAGGATTCGTCGTGGGGTCGCTCGGCGCGGGGTTGTCGAAGCGCAAGCGCCAGCCATGAGATGAATCCCTTCAAGGGCGGGGACGCGCAGCGCGATTCGGAAAAGACGAATTTCCGGTTTCTTCACTGGCGCGGAGGCTGTTGCCGAGCCCGACGGCGTGGGCGCCGGCATCGAGCCATGCGTCGACATCGTCCATGGTGATGCCACCAGTCGGGATGAATGCCAGGTCCGGGAACGGTCCGCGCAGTATCGCCAACCCGGAAGGGCCGATCAAGCTCGCTGGGAACAGCTTGACCGCGGCAACACCTTGTGCACGCGCATCGATGATTTCCGTCGGGGTCATGACACCTGGCAGGACGAGTAGTTCCGTCGCCAACATGGCTTCGAGGAGTGGAGGCGGGCTGCCTGGAGAGACCAAAAAGTCTGCGCCAGAGTCTGCGGCAGCGCGAGCCTCATGGGCTGAACAGATCGTGCCGGCGCCGATGAGGACGTCACTCGACACCTCAGCTTTGAGTGTGCTTATCACACGGGAGGCTTCGGGTGTGGTGTACGTGACTTCGAGGATATTTTGCCCTGACTCGAGGAGGGCTCGGCTCGTCTGAAGAGCTTGCGCCCAGCCCTGTGAGCGGACCACCGCGACCAGCTTCTGCTCTCCTATGCGGGCGAGGACATCATCGATCGACGCTGGGGAAGCCTGTCGGCGTGTCATCGGTCATCGCTTTCCGTGGTGACGGTTGAGCTGGTGGCTGGGCGCGACACACCGAGGGGACTGTCTCCGCGATTGACAACGGCATGCGCTGCGCAGTGCTCGGCTCGCTTGAGTCGAGCGGTCAACGGGAGATGTTCCAGCCATCCGGAAAGGTAACCGGCGACGAACGCGTCCCCAGCTCCCGTCGGATCGACGACGTCGATCGCGCGAGCATCGACCTTCGCGACCTCGCTAGGCGTGACTGCGAAGGCACCTTGGGCATGGTGGACAACGACTGTCTGCACTTGCAGGGTGGGAAAGAGTGCCTGCACCTCAGCGGGGTCGGTGGCCGAGAAGAGAAGTGCGGCTTCTGAACGCGACAGAAACAACGTGTCGGCGGCGCGTGCCAGGGGGGCAAGCAGTGTGACGGCATCCCGGTCGCGAAGGAGGCGATGACGCAGGTTGACGTCGAACGAGACATGGATTCCGCGTGCACGCGCTTCTGCGATCAGTCGGGCAACAAGGTCGTGTCCGGCGTCGGAGACGAGGGCAGTGATTCCCGTCAAGTGCAAGACACGACCGGACAGCAGATGGTCGACGTCGAGGTCGGCGTACGTCATGCGGCTCGCAGCGGAGGCTTCCCGATACGGGTAGTTGCGCAGACCGTCGAGAGCCGTCAGCTCCTTGAAGTAGATCCCGGTGGATGCAGACGGTGACACGACGACACGCGAGACGTCGATCCCCTCACCACGCAGCACCCGGACGCCCTCGTGGCCGAAGGGGTCGTCGCCGACCGCGCCGACCCAGGTGACTTTGTGACCAAGCCGAGCCAAACCGAGCGCTACATTTACCTCCGCCCCCCCGACAGACTTCTCCAGTAACGCCGCCGCCTCCAGGGGTGCGCGCAGGTGAAATGGCGCGATCACGACGAGCAGCTCGCCGAAAGTGGCGACCTCGAGGCGCTCAGACATCGAAGAGCCTATGGTCTGTGGCGTACCGGGCAAGAGCATCGGGGTCGAGCCGAACGCCCAGCCCGGGACCTGCCGGAACCGCGAGCATGCCTTCGTCGTCCAGGCTGAAGCCATCCGCGATGATGTCATCGATGTACGCCGACCCGGTTTTGTACTCCACCAGCTCAGTCCCAGGGAGTGATGAGGCGAGATGCAAGTCTGCCGCGAGTCCGATGGCCGTGTTCCATCCGTGCGAGATGAACTGAGCCCCGAACGCCTCCGCTAGCCACGCGATCCGGCGCGACTCGCTGAGGCCTCCGGCCTTGGTTGTGTCGGGTTGGACGATGTCGAACGCGCCTGCCGTCAGGAATCGCACGAACTCCTGCCTTCGAGTAAGGACCTCACCGCCGGCGATCGGAACCTTCGACTTCCGGCGAAGGTTGACGTAACCGGCCAGGTCATCGGGTCTGAGCGCCTCCTCGAACCAAGCAACCTCGTATGCAACCAGCATGTCCGCGGCTCGCGCGGCCCACTTGAAACCGTTCCGCCAGAACGCGTCCGATCCACCGGCGTCCACCGCCAGCAGTTTGTCGGCCCCGATCGCCTCGCGCGCCGTCCGGACAGCCTCCTCGTCGACTGCCTCGCTGACCCGGCCGAAAGTCCCCCAACCGATCTTGAACGCCGTGAAGCCCTGTGCCGCGAGCTCGACGAGGTTGTCTGCCAAAAGCGGCGCCTCCTCAATGAGCACCGACGCGTACGGTCGGACGCGGTCGCGGTACCGGCCGCCGAGCAGGGTGCCAATTGGCAGTCCCGTGCTCTGGCCGAGGATGTCCCAGAGCGCGATGTCGATCCCGCTGATCGCGTGAGTGACCGCACCGCCGCGGCCGAGCCAGAACGTGTTCTCGTGCATCAGCTGGCTCAACCGATCAGGCTCGCGGGGGTCCGCGCCGATACAGATCGGCGCCAGTACGTCGAGCGCAGCGCGGACGAGCGCCTCGCTCGAGAAGACACTGCCGACCCCGACGAGGCCCTCGTCAGTGTGGACCGCGATCAGCGTGTGCACAATTGCGTCGGGCTGAAGTTCCCGACTCCATCCACCCTTGGGTGTGGCGCCGCGCAGCCCGGACACCCGGATGTCAGTGATCTTCATGGCGAAGCTCCTTCGGGACGTCGATAACGACGGCTTCGTTGGCGGCAAGACGCAACACAGGCCCGACTGTCTCGCCTGCGCCGCGAGCGGTCGTCGAGATGGCGACCGTCCCGGCGGACGGCACGCGGACCGCTGTCGGAGCGTCGACGAGGTTGAGCGCCACGATCTTCTGATCTATCGGAGACGTGCGGAGATAGGCGAGCACCGAGTCGCGGGATGAAGTGCCGGGTAGAAACGCGATCTTGCCCCGACGCAGCGCTGAGCTCGCAGTCCTCAACCGAAGCAGGTCGCGATACATGGACAGGAATGACGCCGGATTCGTCAGTTGGACATCGACGTTGACATCGTCGGCGTTGTGCGCCACCGGCAGCCAGAGGTCAGACTCGCCGGCTGTCGAGAAGCCAGCGTTGGGTCCGCCGTTCCACGGCATCGGTGTGCGGGTTGGGTCGCGGGTCACGCCACCGGTGGCACGGGCGAAGTAGTCGCGCTGCCTCGCAATGGGGACGGCTTGCTCGATCAGTCCGAGCTCGTCGCCGTAGAGGAGGCACGGCGTCGCCGCCAGTGTCAACAACATCACCGCGGCCACCCTTGCCTGGGCGGCTCCAAGCCGGGTGGCAAGCCGTACACGGTCGTGGTTGCCAAGAGCAATTGTTGGCCAGCCGCCGTCAGGCATGGACTCGTACAGCGCCTCGAGCTCAAAACGCAAGAGGTCGGCGCGCCACGGCGTCTCCAGCAGCCGGAACGGGAACGGCAAGTGCATCCCGTCCATGGCGGAGCCGTAGTAGCGGGCCCAGTCCTCCCACGGCATCGCCTCGATCTCGGCGATGGTGACCGTGCCGGGGTACTCGTCGACCACTGCGCGGATCTGGGCCAGCACCTCGTGAGTGTCGGGATGCCGCCGGTCATGGATGTGCAACTGGCTCCCGAAGTCGGGGTGCTGCAGGTCGAACATGTTGTCGTTGCCTTCCGGCGCTGACGGGTTGTCACGAAAACCAGGGTCCTTCATCAGCATGTGCGCCACGTCGATCCGGATGCCGTCGGCGCCGCGACCGAGCCAGAACCGCAGGACGTCGAGCATCGTCGTGCGCACATCCGCCGTGCGCCAGTTGAGGTCGGGCTGTTCCTTGAGATGTGAATGCAGGTAGTACTGACCGGTCTGGTCATCCCACTCCCACACCGAACCACCTGCCTCGCTCATCCAGTTATTAGGTACGCCGCCGCCCGGAGCAGGGTCACGCCAGACGTACCAGTGACGCTTCGGGTTCATCAACGACGATCGCGACTCGACGAACCAGGGATGTTGGTCAGACGTGTGGTTGGGGATGTAGTCAATGATGATTCTCAGCCCGCGGGCGTGAGCCTCGCAGATGAGCCGATCGAACGTGTCGAGCGTGCCGAAAGTCGGCTCGACATCGGTGTAGTCGCTAACGTCGAAGCCTTGGTCAAGTAAAGGCGACCGATAGAACGGTCCCGTCCAGATCGCGTCTATACCGAGCGTGGAGCCTAGGTAGTCGAGCGATGCGACAAGCCCATCGAGGTCGCCGATACCGTCGCCGTTGCCGTCGCGAAAGCTCGGTAGATGGCACTCGTAGATGACGGCGTCGTGCCACCATGCCGCTCCAGCGTCAGCGAGCTGTGCGTTGTTCGCTGATCCGCCGATCATGCGCCACCTTTGGCCACGGCTATCCTCAGTTGCTGGGTCGGTGGTCGGGCCGGGGGTTTGCATGAAGTTTCAGCCCTTGGAGACGCCGGCGAGCATTCCCCGGACAAAGTGCTTCTGCATGGCGAGGAACACGATCATCGGGACGACGGTGGAGAGAACCGCGGCGGAGGTGAGGATCTCCCAGCCGTTGCCGCGAGAAGCGACGAGTCCGCTGACGGCGACGGTCATAGGAGCGACGTCGGGGAAACCACCGAGGAAGATCAGTGCGGTGAAGAGGTCGTTCCACGTCCACACGAACTCAAAGATCGCAAGCGAGGCCAAGGCCGGCCTGCATATGGGCAAGACGATCGAGAAGAAGATCTGACTCTTTGAGGCGCCGTCCATCTCGGCAGCCTCGAACAGCTCGCGTGGTACCGCAGCGAAGAAGTTGTGCAGAAGGTAGATCGCAAACGAGATGCCGTATCCGACATGGACGATCCATAGCCCGAGGAAGGTTCCGGTGAGGCCGAAGTGGTTGAAGACGCGTAGGAGCGGAACCATCGTGATCTGCGTGGGGACGACGAGCAGGGCGACGATGGCCAGAAGCAGGCCGCTGCGGAACTTGAACTGCATGCACGCCAGGGCGTACGCCGCCGCAGCACTGACAGAGACGGTCAGAAGGGTCGCAGGCACGACGATGGCAACGCTGTTGAAAAGGCTGAGCAGCATGCCGTCGCGCTCGAGAACCTGACTGTAGTTGTTGAGTGTGTAGTCACCGGGAAGCGCGAACGAGTGCCACCAGCCGGTCGACAGGACTGCGGGTGCCGGTCGGAACGAGCTCACGAAAAGGCCAAGGAGGGGGACCAGCCAGATCGCGCTGACGCCGATCACGACGACGTGGACCGGGAGTCGGCGCAGCCGCATCCGCCGGCGTGACGGCATCACGATCTCGCGTGGGGGGCGTGGTCGACGAACGTCTGGCATGTGGGCGGTCGTCACTGGCTCACACCTTCCGGCTTTCGTGTTGGAACTGACGGAGGTTGAAAGCCATGACGGGTACGACTAAGAGCATGAGGATCGTTGCGACTGCGCCCGCGACGCCATTGTCCTTGGCAGTGAACAGCTCGCGGTACATCACCGTGGAGAGCACATCTGTTCCGTACCTGCCGTTGGTCATCACATAAACGATGTCAAAGGCCTTGAGTGCGACAACCGTCATCGTGGTCATCACCACGGCGATGGTAGGGACAAGGAAGGGGAACGTGATGTGGCGAAACACCCCCCATTCCGAGGCACCGTCAAGGCGTGCGGCCTCCAGCAGCTCGTCGGGGATGGCGCGCAGCGCCGCGGCCAGGATGACCATGGCAAATCCTGCCTGCGTCCAAAGCGTGGCGCCGATGAGCGCGTAGTTGTTGGTCGCCTCGTCGATGATCCAGGCGATCGGGTGGTTGCCGGACACGGTCGTGACGATCGCGTTCAATGTTCCTGTCTGGTCCGCGATCGGGGGCTGGTAGTCGTACATGAACGTCCAGATGACCCCCGCGGCGACCGCCGAGATGGCGATCGGAAGGAAGAGCGCCGCCTTGACGAGCCCGCCGTACGCGACACGGTCGGCGAGAACGGCGATCGCCAGGCCGACCAGGACGGACAAGGAGGGAAGGAGGATTACCCACAGCGTGGTATTGCGGAGCGCTATCTGGGTGACGGGGTCGGACAGCGTCGAGGTGTAGTTGTTCAGGCCGAGGAAGGCGGTCCCGTCGAAGTTGAAGAAGCTGAGGATGACGGTCGAAATCGCAGGGAAGACGAGGACGAGCCCAACGACGAGGATGGCCGGTGCGATGAACAGCCACGGGACGAGCCGCCGGTACCAGCCTTGCGGAAGTCGGCTCAGCGCCCCGTCGCCGAGCCGCAAGTAGACGACCGTGACGGCTGTGATGGTGAGGACGGCAATGACGACGAGACGGACTCGGTCAGCAATCATCTGGCCCGGGTCCCCCTTTCCTGGCTCGGTCCGTCAGCGGCTTGCCTCGACCTTGGCCAGGATCGCGTCGAGGTCGCCGGGATCCTTCGTGTAGTCCAGCCCCGCCTGCCAGAAGGCGTCCACCTCGGTCTGTGGCATCAGCGAGTTACCGAGTGAGTACGTGCCCTCAGCTTCGACGATCACCTGGCTGGCCTTCTTGAGGAATGGATCGCGGTAGATCCCCTGGTCGACATTCTTGTTGGGCGAGAGCCATCGGCCCGTGGAGGCGATGAGGGTCCCGGCCTCGCGAGTGGCGAGGTACTTGACCAGTGCTTCGGACTGCGGAGTCTGGTTGGTCATGCCCACGATCTCCCCCGAGATCGATCGGACGTCGGGGTAGGCAGGATTGAAGTCCGGGGCGGGGAAGAAATCCAGGTCTTTGCCTGGTTGGAGGTTGGGGAAAGCGTCGGTGATGATTCCGCCCATGAATGTCGCTTGCTGCAACAAGTAACAGTCCGGGGAGTCGGAGAACATCGGGTTCGCTGCCTTGGCGAAGTTTGTGCTCAGCGCCGTGGTCGTGCCCCCGTAAACCATCCCGTCCGACACCATGCCGCCGTAGGTCTCAAATGCGTGCTTGACCTCAGGTGAGGTCCACGGCTCCTCCCCCTCTTGCCAGCGCTTGTGGAAGACCGGTCCGGCCTCGTGCAGCAAGATTTCGTCGATCCAGTCGGCCGCCGGCCATCCGCTTGCGGCTCCGCTCTCCAGCGCGACGCACCAGGGCGTCGTGCCGGACTGGGCTGTCTTCGTGGCCCATGCCTGGAGCTCCTCCCAGCTCTGAGGGTCCGTCGGACCTGTATATGTCTTGGGGTCATACCAGATCAGGCCGCCGAGGTCGACTGTGTCGAAGATTCCGAATACCTGACCGCTCAGAGAAGCAGTGCCCAACAGGCTCTTGGAGAAGTTCGCGCTCAGAGTGTCGTCGCCGACAACGGTGCGAAGATCGACGAGGTCACCCTTGTCAGCAAAGCCCGCCATCTCCCCAATCGCCGGCGTCGACACCACGTCGGGTGGGTTGCCGCCGTCGACCTGCGTCTGTAGAACGGCAGCAAAGTCACGCGTACCCGCGTACTGCACGTCGATGCCGGTCGCCTCCTCGAACGGGGTCAGCACAGTCTGGAAGGCGTCGAGTTCCGCGCCCCCCAGCACGCCGAGCATCGTCACCTTTCCGCCGACCTTCTGGCCGCCTGCGGCGTCCAGAGCGGCGGTCTCTGCCGCCTTGACCGCGGACTCCGGTGCCTTCGGTTTCTCGTGCGTCACAGAGTCACTGCTGCTGCATGCGGTGGCCGCAAGGCACACCGAGACGAAAGCGAGGGCAGCTCGACGGACCAACATGTCAACTCCTTTGACGACGATCGCAGCGGTTGTTGCCGAACACGAACTCGGGCGTCCTCAACGTAACAGCGATAAGGTCGATTGTCGACAGTCGACTTCGTGGTATCGTTGTGACATGCCAAGAGACCGATGGCCCCGCCGAGGTGATCGATGACTGCACTCGGGCTTCGCCGCGTTCCCACCCAGTCGCGACGCGAGCACGTTGTGGAGATCTTGCGTGAGGCGATCACCAGTGGACGGCTGAAGCCGGGCGACCGGCTCATCGAGACCGACCTGTCCAAGCAGCTCGGCACCAGCCGTGCCCCCATTCGCGAGGCGCTCAGGCAGCTGGAACAGGAGGGTCTGGTGGCGTCCTACCCCTACCGGGGAAGCGAAGTCCTCGGCGTGTCGCAGGACGAAATCGAGCAGGTCCTGGTCCCCATCCGGATCACGCTTGAACGGTACGCGTTCGCCCAGGCCATCACCCGACTGGTCGAGGAGGACTTCGAGGAGCTAAGGGAACTCGTGGCCGAGATGGACAGCGCCGCGCACGAGGGGGCTACTGACCGTCTTGCCGATGCCGACATTCGGTTCCACGAGTTGATCGTCGTACGTTCCGAGCAGCGCCACTGCCTCCAGGTATGGAAAACGATCCAGCCGCGGGTGCGCGCGTACTTCCGCCGCGACGCACCCGCTCACACTGATCCGACGTCCGTCGCGGCGCAGCACCGGCAGCTCCTCGAAGTACTTCAGTCCGGCGACAAGGCAGCTGCCCTCGACGCTATCGACCGTCACATCCACATCCATCTGGCGCCGAAGGCGACCACAGATGCGCAATGAGCGCGTCCTGGTTACCGGCGGGGGTTCCGGCATCGGTCGCGCGGTGGCGCTGGCCTGTGCACACCGTGGCGCCAAGCTCGCCGTCGTCGACACTGACGCGGAGGCTGCGGCTGACGTCGCCAGCAGCGCTATCGCGGCCGGCGCACCCCGGGCTGTGGGCCTTTGGTGTGACGTGTCATCGGAGAGTTCGGTGTCCAAGGCGTACGATCGCGCCAGCGAGGCGATCGGGGTGCCAAGCCGGATCTTTGCCAACGCGGGCATCGAGGTCAACGCACAGTTGCACGAGTTCGAGCCCGAGTCATGGCGCCGGGTCCTCGACGTCAACCTGGTGGGGACGTTCCTGACCTGTCGGGAGGGTCTGCGCCGGCTGGTGGAGACCGCCTCCCCTGGGTCGATCGTCTGCACATCGTCGCCGTCTGCTTTCGTCGGGTTCGCCGGCGGAGGCAACAGCGCCTATGCCGCGTCTAAGGGTGGCGTGTCGGCGTTCGTACGCGCCGCTGCCCTCGACTACGCTCCGCTCGGGATCCGGGTCAACGCCGTCGTCCCGGGCGCAACGGATACTCCGATGCTTGTGACCGGCGCGACCGAGGAAGAGCGCGCCACTGGGCGCGACCAGATCCGCATCGCGGCTCGCACCCAGATCCCGCTCGGCCGCCTGGCCCGAGCCGCCGAGATTGCCGCTGCCGTTGTGTGGCTGCTGTCGGACGAGTCGTCTTACGTGACTGGATCGAACCTGGTTTGCGACGGTGGTCTGATGGCCAAGAGCGCTAACACCTTCTGAGCGAAAAACAGCGGACTCGATGATGCGAAAGGACGACAGAGTGACGACGACCTTGCCACCCATCGGGTCTACTACGTGGGTGGTTGCGGATGGGTACATTCCACCAGCGAGTACCGGTCCGAGTCCCGAGATGACCAGCCACGACAGTGTCTGCATGCTCAATGCGGGACCCAAGGACGCGAGGGTCGAGCTCTCTGTGTTCTTTACTGATCGCAGTCCGCTCGGCCCGTTCGTCCTTCACGTACCGGCCTACCGAGCACACCACCAGCGGGTCAATGATCTCCACGACCCGGCGAAGATCCCTGCAGGAGTCGACTACAGCCTCGTCCTTCGCAGCGACGTCGCAATCGTGGTCCAACACACTCGACTGGATTCGCGGCAAGCCGCCAATGCGCTGATGACGACCATCGCCTACCCCGTGCAGACGTTCTGGGGGGTTGGCGAATGACTCGGGTCTCACGGGCGGCGAGCAGCGAGCTGCTTCCACAGGGGGGTCATGCTGGGTAGCCGCCGGCTGAGGCAGGCGTACGTCAGATGCGGACGCCCGGTCGGCCGATTTCAGTCAACGTGGCCTGTCCGGACGCTGGATCACGACGCAGATGTGCGCCGAACTTCGCGCTGAAGCAGTCCGAGTGGGCGGTCGTCAATCAGCCTGGTCGCTACGGTTCAGAGCCGACCGTAGGCCCGCAGCGTCCGTAGGGCCCGGAGCGTCTCGATCCCGCGCCACTCAAGGCTGGAGGCGACCCCCGGCGGTTCCCAAGTGATGGCCCAGCCGCCGTCGGGCTGCTGGTCCCGGACCAGCCGGTCG
>JACCVZ010000367.1 GCA_013697905.1 Nocardioidaceae bacterium | reverse complement strand
GATCCAGGCCGTTCGCCGGCCCGAGTCAACCGGTTCGGGCTAGAATCCTCGACGTTCTGGCCATCGCGCGAACGAGGTGGGAGCAACCCATGGACTCCCCCGGCACTCCGACACCCGTGATCGATGTCGCGGTCGTGGTCGTCGCCTTCAACAGCAGCGATATCCTGCCTGCCCTCATCGAGTCCCTGCCGGACGGCCTGTCGGGTCTGACGTGGCAGCTGATCGTCAGTGACAACGCGTCCGTCGACGGCAGCGCCGACGCGGCCGTCCGCCTCTCCCCCGGCTGCACGATCGTCGACATGGGCCGCAATGCTGGCTACGCCGCGGGACTCAACGCCGGCGTCGCCGCAGCTCCTCCGCACCGAGCCGTCCTCGTGCTCAACCCCGACGTGCGACTCGCCACCGGTTCGGTGGGGCTGCTGCTGGAAGCTCTCCAGGCACCCGGCGTCGGCATCGCAGTGCCACGGCTCGATGACTCGAATGGCGACCTGCACTTCTCACTGCGGCGCGAACCTACGGTGCTGCGCGCCTTCGGCGACGCCACCATCGGTGCCGTCCGCGCTGGACGCCGGCCGCGCTGGGGTGAGCTCGTCACCGATCCTCGGGAGTACGACGCCCTAGGCTTCGCCGACTGGGCCGAGGGCTCCACGCAGCTCATCTCGGCGCAGTGCTGGCACGCGTGCGGCACCTGGGACGAGTCGTTCTTCCTCTACTCCGAGGAGACGGAGTACGGCCTTCGAGCGCGCGACCACGGCCACCGCACGGTGTACGTCCCGACTGCACGCGCGACCCACCTGCAGGGTGAGTCCACGCGCTCGCCGCGCCTGTGGTCGCTGCTTGTCGCCAACAAGGTGCGTCTGCACCGTCGTCGCAACGGGTTCGTCGCGGGCACTCTCTTCTGGGCCGTGGTCGTCCTGCGCGAGGCAAGCCGGGCAGCGATGGGCCGGGCCACCAGCAGGGCGGCCCTCGCCACCTTGCTGAGCCCGCGACGGATGACGGAGCGTCCCGGCCCGCACACCGTCGCCCCAGCAGCCGCCGAGGGGAAGACTCAGGGCTGACGGACCTTCTTGCCGTCGTCCCACACGTTGCCCTCGAACACGTTGCCCTCTCCTGAGTCGGCCACCGCCGCCGCGGCACCGAACGCGGCGCACTTGCGGTTGGCGCCCCGCTGGAACACGTTGCTCGTGATCACGACGTTCGTCGGGTTGTCGCCGTATGGCTTGCCCGGGTCGTAGCCGCCGTAGAGGCAGTACGCCGCGCGCCCGGCGGTGAACAGGTTCGCGTCGATGGTGACGTCGGTGATCGGGTCGAAGTCCGCGAAGAGCGCGACGGCGCCGGAGCACCCACCGTTGCCTGAGGTCTCCGAGTCGCACGCCAAGGTGTTGTGGCGGACGAGCATGTCGGAGCCACCGTTGGAGACGAACCCGTCGCCGTGCCAGTCGCTGCCGGGCTGGATGTACTGACCGTGCAGCCAGGAATCCTGGATGTCACAGTTCTGGTTGCACGAGAGCGACTGCCGGGCCCCGACGACCTCGACGCGACGCATCGTGACGTTGTACTGCCCGACGGCCGAGCCGTCGAACGTGCCACCGTCGACCGTCGAGTCGGAGATCGTGAGCGAGCCCCCCTCCCTGATCTCGATGTTGCCGTTGACGAGCGAGTGCGTGATGACGACGTTCTCGGCCTGGATGGAGAGCCTGCCGTTGACCTGCCTGCTGTCGATCACGGCGCCGTCCGCGCGGATCATCGAGGTGCCGGTGTACGCCGACAGCGACACTCCGCCGGGCACACCGGTGTTGGCGGCGTCGGGGAACGATGACGGGGTCTCCGTGATCACCCTTCCGAGCACCGGCCGGACCAGGAACTGCACGCCCTTCATCACCTTGGCCGGGTAATGACCCTTCAGTGCGCGGGCGCCGCCCAGGACGCTGTAGCTGGATCCTCCGCCGGCCGTGCCGTCGCGGAGAACGGCGTAGGGAACCCCCGCGCGTACCGAGAAGGATGCGGCGTACGTGCTCCCCGCCTCTAGCTTCACCGGCGAGGCGAAGGACGCCTTCTGCCACCCCACCTCCCCGGTGGACGGGATGGCAAGCGTGCCGAGCGACTTGCCGAGTCCGACCACACGCGAGCCACATGCCGCCCCG
>JACCVZ010000152.1 GCA_013697905.1 Nocardioidaceae bacterium | reverse complement strand
CGAGGCTGAGAACTGGTGGCGGGATATGCAGCGCGAACGCAGCGTGGTCATCGAGGTGGGCCGAGTGTTGCGGTGCAGCACGATCGAGATCCGCCTCGAGCCGGAGCAGATCGCGTCCGATCTGCTTTCGGTTGGTGTGCCACGACAGTTCTGAAGCAGACCAATTCGTCCGAATGGCTCACGCTCACATGTTCCGCCCTGAGTCGGACGAATCGCAAGACGCGGATTCGTCCGACTGGCTCACGCTCACATGTTCCGCCCTAGGTCGGACGAACCGGAGGCACGGTTAGCGCGGGGCTAGGCGGACTTCTTCTTCTTAGCGGGTTCTTCACGTGGGATCAGCGTCGGGTTGACGTTGTCGACCACGGCCTCCTTGGTGATGACGACCTTGGCGATGTCATCGCGGCTGGGGACGTCGTACATCACATTGAGCAGGACCTCTTCGAGGATCGCGCGCAGCCCACGGGCACCGGTCCCACGCAGCATTGCCTGCTCGGCGATCGCGACCACGGCGTCCTGGGTGAATTCGAGGTCGACGTTGTCGAGTTCGAACAACTTCTGGTACTGCTTCGTGAGCGCGTTACGCGGCTCGCTGAGGATCCGGATCAGGTCGGTCTCTTGCAGCTTGTCGACGGTCGCGATGACCGGGAGCCGACCCACGAACTCTGGAATCAGCCCGAACTTCAGCAGATCCTCCGGTCGCACCTCGGAGTAGAGAGTGTCAACGTCGTGGTCGTTGCGGGTTTGCAGCTCGGCGGTGAAGCCGAGCGACTTCTTGCCGGACCGCTGCTCGATGATGTGTTCGAGACCGGCGAACGCGCCGCCAACGATGAACAAGATGTTTGTGGTGTCGATCTGGATGAACTCCTGATGGGGGTGCTTGCGACCACCCTGCGGAGGCACCGACGCGGTGGTGCCCTCGAGGATCTTCAGTAGCGCCTGCTGGACACCCTCACCGGACACGTCGCGAGTGATGGACGGGTTCTCCGACTTGCGGGCGACCTTATCCACCTCGTCGATGTAGATGATGCCGGTCTCTGCCTTCTTGACGTCGTAGTCAGCGGCCTGGATCAACTTCAGCAAGATGTTCTCGACGTCTTCTCCGACGTAGCCGGCCTCGGTGAGCGCAGTTGCGTCAGCAATCGCGAACGGCACGTTGAGCATCCGTGCGAGCGTCTGCGCAAGGTACGTCTTGCCGCAGCCCGTCGGGCCGATCATCAAGATGTTGGACTTGGCGAGCTCGACAGCCTCTTCCTTGTTTCGGCTCTGAAGGGCGTTCGCCGCGCCTGCTTGGATGCGTTTGTAGTGGTTGTAGACCGCGACAGCGAGCGACTTCTTGGCGGCGTCCTGACCAATGACGTAGCCGTTGAGGAACTCGTAGATCTCGCGTGGCTTGGGCAGCTCCTCGAGGCCCACCTCGGGATTGTCGGAGAGCTCCTCCTCGATGATCTCGTTGCAGAGGTCGATGCATTCGTCACAGATGTAGACCCCCGGACCGGCGATCAGCTTCTTGACCTGCTTCTGGCTCTTTCCGCAGAAGGAGCACTTCAGCAAGTCTGCGCCGTCACCGATACGTGCCACCGGGGAGGCCTCCTCAAGTGTTGTGCGCGG
The DNA here is from genome assembly GCA_013697905.1 of Nocardioidaceae bacterium. GTDB lineage: Bacteria > Actinomycetota > Actinomycetes > Propionibacteriales > Nocardioidaceae > JACDHG01. Next base: position 8,895 of record JACCVZ010000152.1, on the reverse strand, counting down.
TCTGTGCCGCCGGGAACCGATCGTTGCCATGCTGACCGTACCCGTCGGCACGGTCAATGGCGGGCATCTACGCCGAGACGCCCACCGGTGTCGCCTTCTGCGTCTCGAGGATCTCGTCAATGAGACCGTACTCGATCGCCTGCTCCGCCGTGAGGATCTTGTCGCGTTCGATATCGTGGCTGACCTCGGCGAGCGATTTGCCGGTGTTGTCGGCAATCATCTGCTCGAGCAGTGTGCGCATCCGCAGGATCTCGTTGGCTTGGATCTCGATATCGCTGGCCTGACCATGGGTGCCTTCGGTGTAGGGCTGGTGGATCAGGATCCGGCTGTTGGGGAGCGCCAGACGCTTGCCCTTGGTACCGGCCGCCAGCAGCACGGCTGCGGCAGAGGCGGCCTGGCCGAGGCAGATGGTCTGCACGTCGGGCTTGAGGTAGCGCAGCGTGTCGTAGATCGCGGTCAGCGCCGTGAACGACCCTCCGGGTGAGTTGATGTAGATGCTGATGTCGCGGTCCGGGTCCATCGAAGCGAGGCACAGCAGCTGCGCCATCACCGCGTTGGCGATGTCGTCGCTGATCGGCGTGCCGAGGAAGATGATCCGGTCCTCGAACAGCTTCGCGAACGGGTCGATGCGCCGGACGCCGTACGACGTGCGCTCCTCCCACTGGGGGATGAAGTACTCGTCGCGGGGGGCGGTCTGCTGGTGCAGCGGTAGCGGAACGGTCATCGGTAGTCCTCCGAGCGGGGCGGCGATCTGTGGGTGGATGGTCATTCGTCCCGTCCCTTCGAGCTGTCCCTCTTGCTGGCGGAGGCAACCTCGGCGGCCTCCTCGACGACGTTGTCGATGAATCCGTACGTCTTGGCCTGGTCGGCGGTGAACCAGCGGTCTCGGTCGGCGTCCTGCTCGACCTGCTCGAGCCCTTGGCCGGTGTGCTTGCTGATCAGCTCGAACAAGACCTTCTTGATGTAGAGGGACTGCTCGGCCTGGATCTTGATGTCGGATGCCGAGCCTCCGAGGCCACCCGACGGCTGGTGCATCATGATCCGCGCATGCGGGAGGGCGTACCGCTTCCCCTTGGCCCCAGCGCAGAGCAGGAACTGCCCCATCGACGCCGCAAGGCCCATCCCGACCGTCGCCACGTCGTTGGAGATGTACTGCATGGTGTCGTAGATCGCCATCCCGGCGTCGACTGAGCCACCGGGTGAGTTGATGTAGAGGAAGATGTCGCTGGTCGGGTCCTCGGCGTTGAGCAGCAGCATCTGTGCGCAGATCGCGTTGGCGTTTTGGTCGCGCACCTCGGAGCCGAGGAAGACGATGCGCTCTTTGAGGAGCCGCTGGTAGATGTGGTCGTCGAGCCCGGCTTGGCCGTTGCTGCCGTTCATCTCGATCCGGGTGGAGTCTGTGGTGGTCACCTGACCGACCCTAGCGGCCGGTTGGAGCAAAGCCACGATTCGCGAGTCTTGTTCGCTGTTGGCGCACCGGCCCCGCTGCTGACGACCGCTGTACGCCGGGCGCCCGTCCACCGGGGCGACACCGGCCGGACCCTAGACTTCGACGGATGTCCAAGCCTGACCGCCCGCCGCTTCGCATCAGGCCCGGCGCGCGTGCGATCGTGATGGACCCCGACTGTCGAGTACTGATGGTCCACTTCGACGTCCCCTCCGACCAGTGGCTTGTGGGCTTGCCTCGGCGGCGGCCTCAACCCCGGCGAGAGCATCGACGCCAGCCTGGTTCGCGAACTGCGGGAGGAGCTGGGCCCCGCGCCGCTTCGGTCACCTGCTCAACGACCTGCTCCACAACGGTCGACCGTCCGCGCCTGTCCGCTTCCCCGCGGTGTGAGAGCTCAGGGAGTGCCCCGTTGCAGCAGCGTAGGGCGATCGGGGTCCGAGACGATGGCAGCAGCGAGGGTCTCGCGGCTCCACTGCGGCCGGATGCCGGGGCGTGCCAGCAGATAGTCGACGATCTGCTCGTCGGCGAGCCCGTGCGCCTCCCGCAGCCCCGCCGCCATCATCCGCAGGTAGCGCTTGACGGGCGGGTTGAGATCAACCTGCTCATCGGTCCAGGAGGCAGTGAACGTCAGCACCGGCAGGCCGTCGATCTCCCCCACCACGAGCAGTCGTTCGTAGCGCCCCGGCCCCAGCACCGCGTGCCCGTCGGCGAGAAGGGTCGTGAGGTCGAGGTCGGCGGCCGGCACCCGGTGCATTTCCTGGGCGGCTATGTCGGCGAACTGGCCGGCCGTGACCAGGTAGGCCCGCCCGTACGACGTGCCGGCGCCGGCTGGGTCGTAGAAGGCGATGCCGCCTCCCCAGGTGGGAGACTCCCACGCGAAGAAGACGCTCCCGGCCAACGAGACGGGCGCCAGCTTGAGCGGTGCCGTGCGGTCGCGTGCACCCGGGTAGTCTCGGGTCGCCCCGTTGGGGCGGCCACCCTGCACGTAGTGCCGGAACCGCGCCTCAGACATGTTGGAGCCGTAGCTGGCGTACCAGACGTAGGGGGTCGCGCTGTCTTCCTCGATGATCGGTCTCCTCGACGTATCCGGTGATCTGCAACTGACGGCTTGATCGGTCACGCTGGGGGTGACACACGGGGCCAGCATGCCAAGGAAGGAGCCGGATGGGGCACGTGCCGAGGGGCCGGGAGCCACACACACCCCCCGACGACAACGACGAGACCGAGTACCTCGGCGCGCGCGACCTGGCGTCGTGGCCGAGCCGATGGGGGCGAAAGCTTGCCGACCCAGTCGTCGGGGCGGCCGTCGGCTTCCACCGCCACATGGACAAGCGGAGCATTCCGTACGCCGTCCTGCTCACGACTGCCATCGTAGGTGTGTTGGTCGCGGGGGTGCTGACGGCGGTGAGCGCGGAGATCTACGACAACGTGACCGACAGGGGTGGGGTCGCCGGGCTCGACCGTCCGGTGCTGAACCAGATGATCGCCTGGCGCTCCGGCGGCCTCAACCAGGCGGTCACGGACTTCACCGACCTCGGAAGCACGACCGTGATGCCGTTCATCGCGACCGCCTCAGCGTTGCTCCTTGCTTGGTGGTGGCGGCGGTGGACGCCCCTGTTGCTGATGGCCATCGCGGCCGGCGGCTCAGTCCTGCTGACGGTCGTTGGGAAGCAGACGATCGACCGGGCGCGGCCGGCGAGGTCGCTGGCGGTGCCGCCATTCGAGACGTCACCGTCGTTCCCTTCCGGGCACACGCTCAACACCTGGGTGATCGCGTTGCTGGTGGCGTACCTGGTCTGCCTGCGGCTCGATGCATGGTGGGGGCGCGTCGCCGTGGTCGTGGGCGCAGTCGTGTTCGCGCTGGCGATGGGGCTCAGCCGGGTCTACTTGGGCCACCACTGGCTGACCGATGTGCTGGTCGGGTTCACGCTGGGCAGTGCCTGGCTCATCGTGGTCATCACCGGTCATCGGCTCGCGCTCAGTGTGCTGCGGCGGCAGAAGAAGCTGGCCCGGCAGGCCAAAGACCAGAACCAGCACCCCGGAAGCGGAGTCTCTTGACCTTCGCCGCGCGCCAGCTGGCGCCTCGCTACGTTGGAGTCGTCGGCCGTCCAACACTCGCGCTGTGGCTGTGGCCGCCCAGGTCTTGAGACTCTTTCAGCCATCGACGCGCGAGCACGCGCTCGGAGCCTGCCGGCTCATGCGCTCGGGTCGGCGACACGACCGACGAACAGCGTCGTTCGACGTCCCCACATCGTGGATGACGAAGACGACTCGGCCAGGCCGCTCGCCTGGTCACTCGATAGCGTTCGCGAAGACCCCGTCGCCGGCGTCTTCGCACAACCCGCAGCCATCCACCCCGAAGCCGCGGCCGCTGCTACCCAAGCCAAGGAGCGAAGGGCCTCGCGACGGGTGTACATGTTGGTGAGACGCGTCGAACCCCAAGAATGGTTCCGGTGCCACAGACACAGTGGACAAGGTGTCGTCGTGATCTGGCTACTTGTCGGAGTCTGTTTCCTCCTCGACGGTCAGGTAGTCGCTCGTGCTGACCACGTCGGCGGCCGAGTCGGGCTCCTCCTCGACGGTCAGGTAGTCGCTCGTGCTGACCACGTCGGCGGCGGCGTCGGTCGAGGGCGGTTCGACGACGGCAGCCGCCTCGGCGGCTCGGGCCTCGAGCTCGGCCGGGTCGGCGTACGTGCCGTCGGGCTGCAGTGTCTTGAGGTCGACGACGTTGCCGGAGGCGTCTTTGACCGTCGCACTCTCGACGACGTGGGCGAGCGCTTTGCCGCGGCGTACCTCCGCGAGCAGCTCGGGCACGTGGTTGTGCTCCATCGCATGCTGGAGGTAGGCCTCGGGGGTTTGACCGGACTGCTGAGCGCGTCGGAGCAGATGCTGGCTCAGCTCGTTCTCGTCGACTGCGAGTGCCTCGACGGTGGCGATCTCGTCAAGCAGGAACTGCGCCGCCATCGCGTCGCGAACTCGCTTCTCGAGCTCGTCGCTGAACTCCTCCGCAGTCTGGCCCTCCTGCTCGAGGTAGTCGGCCTCGGTCATGCCGGCGTACGAGAGTTGCTGGTCGATGCCGTCACGCCGGGCCTTGACCTCGTCGCCGATGACCCCCGCGGGCAGCGGGATCTCGACCATGGTCAGGACCTTCTCGAGGACAGCGTCACGAGCGGACGCCGCCTGCTCCATCCGCGCACCGCGGACGAGACGGTCGCGGACGTCGACCTTGAGCTCGTCGATCGTGTCGAACTCCGAGGCCTGCTGGGCGAAGTCGTCGTCCAGCTCGGGCAGCTCCTGCTCCTTCACCGCGGTGACCTTCACGGTTACGTCGACCAGCTGATCCTTGAACTCCCCACCAACCAGCGTCGATTCGAACGTCTTCTCGTCACCGGCCGACATGCCCTCCAGTGCCTCGTCGAGCCCCTCGAGCATTGTGCCGCGGCCCACCTGGTAGCTCATGCCGGTGGCCTGGGCTTCCTCGATCGCCTCGCCGTCGTTGGCGGCGGACAGATCGATCGTCACGAAGTCACCGTCGGACGCCGCACGCTCCACCGGTGTGAGGCTGCCGAACCGCTCGCGCAGCGCTTCGAGCTGCTCGTCGACCTCGTCGTCTCCGATGGAGATGTCGTCGACGTCCACCTCGATGCCGTCGTACGCCGGCAGAGCGATCTCGGGCTTGACGTCGAGCTCAGCGGTGAAGCTGAGGTCGGAGCCGTCCTCGAACTCGCCGAGGTCGAGCTGGGGCTGGCTGAGCGGCGTGATGTTGTTGTCCTGCAGCGCCTGGAAGTACAGCGTCGGCAACGCCTCGTTGACGGCCTCGTCGAGCACCGCGCTCCGGCCGACACGCTGGTCGATCACCATCGCGGGCACTTTGCCCTTGCGGAATCCGGGAACGCTGATCTGCTGGCCAATCTTCTTGTACGCCGCGTCGAGGCTCGGCTTGAGCTCCTCGAAGGGCACCTCGACGCTCAGCTTGACCCGGGTCGGGTTCAAGGTCTCGACGGCGCTCTTCACAGGTGTTTCTCCTTGATACTGGGGACGGGGCCGCGCCCATGCGTCAGCCACCCGGTGTGAGGCAAGGGATCAGCCTATCGGGGGTGCGACGCGGGGTGAAATCCGCTGTGGGCCCCCCCTTCGGGCTTGCTACGCCTCCCAGCTCTCGATCAGGTCGAGGTTGTAGAACTTCGGCGGACCGTCGCAGAGCTCGGCCATCTTTGCGGCCATCTCCTGGGTCTCGGGGCGGTTGGAGTTCTCGGCAGCCGCCTCTGCGGACTCGAACTCGACGATGTTGAGGTAGGTGCCGGGCCGGTCGCGGTCCGCGGTGATCGTCCCGCGGAGCGCCGACCCGGGCCCCTGCTCTCGTCTCTCTTCCACCAGCTTCTTGAGGTCGTCGAGCCGGGAACTCTGGAACTCGATGATCTGCACGAACCCTGTCATCACGCCTCCTTGTGATCGAAAACTTCAGCATGGCCCTTGGCCGGTCTGCGGCGCAACGGTCCCTCGTCGTTGTTAGGTTCCAGGCCATGAGCGGCGCAACCGTGCAGGTGATCTTCACCAAATTTGGCGGCGGTCAGCACTGGGAGTCGGTGGGTGCCTTGTTGGGAACCGACGAGTGCGGGACATGGGTCGGCGGCGCCCGCGGTCGACGGCTGAGCCGACCTGGCTACGACCTCGTCATCCCCTACGCAACGGTGATGGTCGCTCCCGTCGGCGCGGGTTACGTCGCCTCCTTCAACGAACGACTTGCCGGCCCGGCCCTCGCGAGCTGCTCGACGTACGTCGACATCACCACCGTGCCGCAATGGCGCGACGACGTGGTGACGATGGTGGACCTCGACCTGGACGTGGTGCGGCGGTGGGACGGCGACGTGTCGGTGCACGACGAAGACGAGTTCGCCGAGCACCAGATCGCGCTGGACTATCCGCCCGAGCTTGTCGTGGCGGCCGAGCGCTCCTGCATGAAGGTCGTCGCCGCGCTGCGGGCCGGGCGGCCGCCGTTCGACGGTCGCGCCGCGGCGTGGCTGGAGCGGCTGCACGCGCTTTCCTGATGGCCGAATCGCTCCGACGACCGGCATCGCTCGTCGCGGGGGAACGGCGTCACCGTACCTGGTTAGCAACGGGGCTCGGCGGAGACCTGTCGGCTTGCACCATCACTCGTAGTCTTGTGGCTAAGGGCGGGTGACTCCGCAGGCTTCGAAGATCACCTCGAGGATGCGGTTCTGTGCCGTGACCGAAGGCGTCAGCTGCACTCGCTGCTGCGGGTGGCCCCGGCGGCGTACATAGGCGCTCAGCGGGAACGTCCGGGTTGATTCGACCAGAGCATGCTCATCGCAGCGGCCGTTGCTGCCGATGAGCACCGGCGTGATCGCACGCTCATCTGACTCACCGAGGTCCCGGAGTCGTCCAGCTGGACGCAGTTCCACCAGTACGCTGCCGCCGAACGACCGAAGGTCGACGGTGCCCCCGGGTGAGCGGCGAGAGATGTCCAGTTGGCCGCGCAGCCATGGCTTACCCTCGATGACCACCCGTCGGAGCGACCGGTTCAAGACGATGTCGGCTATGCGGCCCAGCTGGACCTTCGCGCAGTCTGCAACGACGAGTCGGCGCAGTTCTTGGCGCCCCTCCCGGTCGACCGGGCGCTCGAACGGCGTACCGTCCACATCGAGCCGGGCCAGCACAGGGCCTGAGGTGGCTCGGCAGTTAGGTCGGCCGTAGGACGTGCGGAACGCGATGGTCCGGCCGGGATTGAGTACGCTGCCGATGCTGGTCTTCGGCCCCGCGAACTGGTCACTTACGAGCTGCACGCTCAACACCTCGACGGCGACATCTCCAAGGTTCGTCGTCTCCACCCCGACGGTTCGGGTGTTGCCGTCGAAACGCTGCTGCTGAACAGTGACGTGCATCTTCGGGACGGGCGACTGAGGAGCCGAAGGTTCAGATGTGACACGTGGTGAGGGCGCGGGTGGTTCAGGAGTCGAGACGCTCTCCTTGGTGTCTGACGTGCAGCTTGCGAGGCTGACGGCCAACGCGACACTACACATCACGTGCCCATTACGCCTCCACAAGCCCTCGAACCACGTCGGGTGGAAGTTCGCAGACGCAGGCTGTGTCAAGAGGCCCCCTCGAGCTCTAGTGCGATGGTCCGTCGCTACTGCTGGTTCGTCGTCGGCGGCCGCAAGCCACAGCAGGACCAGCGCTAGCGTCGTGGGAGACGAAAGCCCCGGTACTTCGATGTTGCACGCTTGTTGGACGTTACGCCCGAAGGATGTCAAGGCGCGGTGACCTGCGAAGACATGTCGGGGCGACAGGACTCGAACCTGCGGTCTCCTGCTCCCAAAGCAGGCGCGCTAGCCACTACGCTACGCCCCGGTTTGGCGCCCGCCGAGTCTAGCGGAGCGGGCCTCTTGCGCGGTCACCGAGCCCTGTGGGCTCGTCGGCGTCGTCCGACGTACGCCGGCGCAGACGCACCTCCGGGTGCGGCACATCGTGGGCGACCCAGTTCGACGTGCCGCCGTCTTCTCGCCAGCCCTGCCGTCGGTACCAGGCTCGGGTTTTGTCGTTGTCGCGCAGCACCCACAGGGCTGCCTCGTCGTAGCCGGCGTCCGCAAGTCGCTCGAGGAGAGCGTCGTGGACTGCCTTGCCTGCACCGGTGCCTTGCGATCGCGGATGCGCGTAGAGGGCGTAGACCTCACCCATCCTGGCTGTCTCTGGCGTCTCGTCGTCCTCGTCCTGCGGCCGGTAGGGACCGCCGATGGCGTAGGCCACCACCTCCGTGTCTTCCTCCGCGACGAGGAAGATACGGCCCTCCGGGGGATCGGTGAGGTTGCTGCGCCAGCGGTCGCTGTACTCCTCGATGTCCATCGCGTCGAGTCGCTCCTGCACGACGAGGCCGGTGTACGCGTGCTGCCAGGTCTCGATGTTGACGACGGCCAACTGCTCGACGTCGCTCAGCCTGGGGGCCCGGACCATGATGTTCATTCCGCAGATCCTGGCAGTCCTCAAAGCGTGCGGTGATGCGTTTGGCCAACCCGAGCTGTGGTACCGGGTTGCAGGCGGGTTGGCCCTGCATGCTGTGGACGTGGCACCATGTACGCCGCGCCATCTCACAGCCTTCCGGCACTTTCGACGAGGCCGCCGGCGCCGTACGCGGGTGTAGCTCAATGGTAGAGCCCCAGCCTTCCAAGCTGGCCATGCCGGTTCGATCCCGGTCACCCGCTCCACATCCGCAGGTCAGCGGCCTGCAGGGGTAGGTAAACCATCTTGTGGTGACCATGACGTCTTCTCGGACTTCTCGGCGCGTCTACGTCGACGTGCGCCTCCTGCGCGAGGAGCGCCCGGATTCGGGCTCGTGCGTTGCCGCGCTGACGTCGACCCGGTTGCAGAAGCTTCGAGATGTTGTCGTACTCGCTATCCACGAGTGTCAGGAAGTCCTGGGGAACCTGGGTTGA
>JACCVZ010000142.1 GCA_013697905.1 Nocardioidaceae bacterium | reverse complement strand
GCATGCGCTGGCAGGAACTGTTCGCCGACCTCGAGGGTCAGGCGCAGGCGTGGGAGCGGACCGACCTCGAAGCCGAGATCTCCGACCGAAGCCGGGCGGAGACAGCGCAGGTGCTGCTCATCAATCGGCTGCGGCACCGGCTCGGCGCCTCTGTCCGGCTCACGGTGCTCGGTGTGGGTCGGGTCGAGGGGACGCTGGAGCAAGTGGGTGCCGACTGGGTGCTGCTGCACGGCTCCACCGAAGAGGTCGTGTCGATGTCGGCGGTGCTGGCGGCCCCCGATCTCGGTCCCGCTTCGGTGAGCCCAGGGGGCGTGGGGGTGGTCGCCCAGCGGCTGGGCCTCACATCGGCGCTGCGGGCGATCGCGATCGACCGGTGCCCGGTCAGAGCCTGCCTTCGCGACGGTTCAACGGTCGTCGGCACCCCGCACCGCGTCGGCGCCGACTTCGTCGACATCGCTGTGCACGACGTGGGTGAGCTGGCCCGACGCGATGTGGTGCGGGGCACCATCGCGGTCGCCTTCAGCGCCATCGCCACCGTACGGCGACTCAGCTCCGGCTGGGATGTCTAACGAAGCCGACGTCGGAGGTCAGTCGACGGGGAGCGTGTCGTCCACACCGTCGGCAACGGGCTCGTCGGTGCCTTCGGCGGTCGGGTCTGCGACGTACGGGTGGCCGGAGATAAAGTCGCGGGTCGACTCATACATCCGCTCGATGTAGGCCTCCAGCTCACTCGCCTCCACCCGCCACTGACCGCGCCCGCCGATCTTGATGGCGCGCAGCTCGCCACGGCGAACGAGCGCGTAGACCTGGGCGGCGGAGATGCTCAGCACCTCGGCCACCTCAGCCAGCGGCAAGAAGCGCGGGCTCGAGCCGGTTGCCATGGGCAGAGTCTCCCACGCACAGCAGACAGGGTGAGCGAGGACCGACGGACCCCTGTGGATAGCCCTTCCCTTGGTTCACGAGATGCGGGCACAATGTGCGCTGTGTCCGTCGACCACCGCCCGGTGCGCCCTCCCGCGGTCGAGCCTGGGGCAGACCTCGCGTCTCCTCCGGCGAAACGGGTGCAGCGCGGCAGGTGGCGGGATCCGCGGCTCTGGCTGGGCGTGGTGCTGGTGGTCGCGTCGATCGTGGTGGGTGCGCGCCTGTTCGCCGCCTCCGACGACACGGTCGCAGTGTGGGTGCTCGACGACGAGGGAACGGCGGGCATGGACGTCGGCGCCGACGACGTCCGCGCAGTCGACGTGCATTTCGGCAACGCTTCGGACGCTGGTCGCTACCTGGTCGCTGGCGCGTCATTCCCGCCAGGACTGCATCTCGTGCACGACGTGGCGGCCGGCGAGCTGCTTGCGGTCACGGCGGTGACCGATGCCGCCGGCGACGTCCCTGCCCAGCTGCCCTTAGGTGTTCCCGGCTCCGGGATGCCGTCCGACCTGGCTCGCGGTGATGTCGTCGAGGTGTGGGCGGTGCCGACCGGAGCCGACCGTCAGTCGAGCTTGGTGCTGGGGTCGGTGCCCGTGGTTGCCGTGGCCGCGGCCGGCCAGGATGGTGTCAGCGGCGACCGCCAGGTGCTCGTCTCTCTTCCGGACGACGTCGATCTCGCCGCCGTACTCGACCGGCTTCGTGAGGCGTCGGTGGTGCTGATCAGGGTTGGCGGCTGACATGACACCGACGGGGGTGCTGGTCGCCGTCGGTGCGTCTGACTTCGAGGCGGGTCTGCTCGACTCCCTGCGCGGCCATGAGCTGCACGTCGTGCGCCGATGTGTCGACATCGTCGACCTGATCGCCACTGCGTCCAGCAGGCAGGCACAGGTCGCGCTGGTCTCGGTGGCGCTGCGCGGTCTGGACGCCGAGCTGGTAGGGCGCCTGGCCGACGAGGAGGTTGCTGTCGTGGGGGTGACGGCGAGCGCGACCAGCGCCGATGAAGCAGTGTTGCGCAGCTTGGGCGTCGACCTCGTGGTTGCGGCGGACGCGTCCGCCGAAGTGGTCGAAGCTGTCCGCGAGGCGAGCGCTCGCCGTGCGGGAGGCTCAGGCTCGCCGGACCCATGCGCAACCGGCCAGCAGGACATCTCCCCCTGGGATGTCGACGTCGCCGGCACGCCAGCGTCCGCGCAAGACGGCCGGCCGTTCGCATCCGACGCAAACATCCGCTACGGATCGACCGCTCCGGGTGCAGTTTGGTCCGGGCGCCTGCCGCCTGGTCACCAGCCGGCCAGCGCGCGAGGGCAGCAGGCGGCGCCGCGTCGTGGCCGGGTGATCGCTGTCTGGGGGCCGTCCGGTGCGCCAGGCCGGTCGGTGGTCGCACTCGGGCTCGGCAGCGAGCTCGCGTCGCTCGGAAACCAGACGATGGTGGTCGACTGTGACGTCTACGGTGGTTCAACCGCGCAGCTGCTGGGTTTGCTCGATGAGTCCTCTGGACTGCTCGCCGCCACCCGAACAGCCAATATGGGCAAGCTGACTGCACGCGCGCTCGCCGGGCATGCCCGCGCGGTGACGCCTACGCTGCGGGTGCTCACGGGGATCCCGCGTGCGGATCGGTGGACGGAGGTGCGGCCGCCGCTGCTGAGACAGGTGGTCATGGCGTCACGAGGTCTCGCCGAGCTGACCGTGCTCGACTGCGGGTTCAGCCTGGAGCTCGACGAAGAGATCAGCTATGACACGACGGCACCGCGACGTAACGGCGCAACGGTCACCGCACTCGAGCAGGCCGACGTCGTCGTGGTCGTTGGCGCTGCCGACCCGGTCGGGCTCGGTCGGCTGGTCCGCGCGCTGAGCGACCTCACCATGGTGGTACCTCAGTGTCTCCCTCACGTGGTCGTCAATCGGATGCGCGGCACTCTTGGGTGGTCGAGCCACGAGATCCGGGCGACGTTGGAGCACAGCGTGCGGACAGGCGCGGTCACGTTCCTGCCGCAGGATCAGACCGCGTGCGATCGCGCGCTCGTGCACGGCAAGGTGCTCAGCGAGGTGGCGCCGAAGTCCAAGCTCACGCAGGGGTTGGCTGCCCTCGCAGCCGAGATCGCCGGCGTACGCCGACCAGCGAACCAGCGAGCCGGCGTCAGTGGCAGAACAGCAGGAACAGACCCGTGAGCGTGTAGCCGGACGCACGCCCACGCGTGGGCTTCGCCGCCGCGGCAGTCGAGGCGCTCGGCTGGTTCACGACGCAGGAGACCCCACTTGCTAGCGTGATCTCTAGCGGGCCCGAGGGCGGCCCTGGCGGGAGGGCGAGATGCAGGCCATTTGGAAGGGCACGATCTCCTTCGGCCTGGTCACGATCCCGATCAAGGTTTACTCGGCCACCGCGGAGAAGGACATATCGTTTCGTCAGGTGCACGAGGCAGACGGCGGTCGGATCCGGTATCGGCGTGTGTGCGAGATCGACGGCGAAGAGGTGCCGTACTCCGACATCGGCAAGGGATATGAGATGCCGGACGGTCGCATGGTCATCCTGAACAACGAGGACTTCGCTGAGCTGCCGCTACCCACCGCGAAGTCGATCGAGGTCCTGGAGTTCGTCCCCTCTGAGCAGATCGACCCGTTGTACTTCGCCAAGGCGTACTACCTGGCGGCCGACGGCCCTGGTGCCAAACCGTACGTCCTGCTGCGTGACGCTTTGACGAAGACGGGGCAGTGCGCGCTCGTCAAGGTGGCGATTCGCACCAAGGAGACGCTCGCCCTGGTGCGTGAGCGCGACGGTGCCCTGGTACTCCAAACCATGCTTTGGCCGGACGAGGTCCGCGGCAGCGAGTTCGCCGTCCCTGACGACAGCGTCGACGTGAAGAAGCAAGAGGTCGGGATGGCTGAGTCCTACATCGCGACCCTCAAGGCCGACTTCGACCCCGACCGCTACCACAGCGACTACCGCGAAGCTCTGGAGCAGCTTGTCGAGGCGAAGGTGTCCGGCTTGCCGATGCCCGAAGGTGAGGAGGACGACGGCGAGACCGCAGAGGTGGTCGACCTGGTGGCCGCACTGCGGGCGAGCGTCGACGCGGCCAAGAAGCGCCGGGCAGGAAACGGACCGTCCGACAGCGGCTCGACGACCGGCGAGGCCAAGAGGACTGCTGCCAAGAAGGCCAGCTCAGCGAAGAAGACGACAGCGAACAGCTCGTCGGGCAAGTCCAGTACTAAGAAGGCGACCGCAAAGTCGACCACGAAGAAGTCGACGGGCAGGGCGAAGAAGTCCGCCTAGGTTTCGGTGGTTCTCGCGAGCAACCGCAGGCGCCGCTCCCGTTCTGCTGCATTGAGACGCGTGGCAAGATGCCCTAATGGACGCGATCTCCTCTGTTCCTCTGCCCGTCAACGAGCCGAACCTTGACTATGCCGTCGGCAGCGCCGAGCGTGCCGAGCTGGACGTGCGGCTGGTCGAGCTGCAGAAGGAGCCGTTCGAGCTGAAGGCCACCATTGGCGGCGAGCATCGCTGGGCCAAGGGGGAGGAGCTCGCGGTTGTCCAGCCGCACAACCATCATCACGTGCTGGGCGTCACTCGCGGGGCGGCCGCGGCCGACGCGAAGGCCGCTATCAAGGCCACACGTGAGGCGGCGCCCCAGTGGCGGGCGATGTCCTTCGACGACCGCGCCGCGATCCTGCTCAAGGCGGCCGACCTGCTGGCTGGACCGTGGCGGCAGACGCTCAATGCCGCGACGATGTTGGGACAGTCGAAGACGGCCTGGCAGGCGGAGATCGACGCCTCCTGCGAGCTGATCGACTTCTGGCGTTTCAACGTCCACTTCGCCCAGCAGATCTTGGCTGAGCAGCCGATGGCCAACGCAAAGGGTGTGTGGAACCGGACCGACCACCGACCGCTCGAGGGTTTTGTCTATGCCATCACCCCGTTCAACTTCACTGCCATCGCCGGGAACCTGCCCACTGCGCCGGCGCTGATGGGCAACACGGTGATCTGGAAACCGTCGCTGACGCAGCAGTTCGCAGCACATTTCCTGATGCGGCTGCTGCAGGAGGCGGGGATGCCGCCCGGCGTCATCAACATGCTGCCCGGCCACGGCGCGGCCGTCTCCGACGTGGCACTAGTGCACCCGGATCTGGCCGGGATTCACTTCACCGGCTCCACGCCGACGTTTCAGCATCTGTGGCGCTCTGTTGGCGAGAACATCGCGTCGTACCGCTCCTACCCGCGAATCGTAGGAGAGACGGGTGGTAAGGACTTCATCGTCGTCCACCCCTCCGCGGATCCCGATGTCGCCCGCACCGCCCTGACGCGTGGTGCGTTCGAATACCAGGGGCAGAAGTGTTCCGCGGCGTCACGTGCCTACATCGCCAAGTCGGTATGGCGCAAGATCCGCAACGACTTCGTCGCCGAGGTGGAGTCGCTCACCATGGGTGACGTCACGGATTTGTCGAACTTCATGGGCGCGGTCATCGACGCCCGAGCGTTCGCCAAGCACAAGGTGGCCATCGCGCGAGCGAGGCGGTCGTCAAAGCTGGACGTCATCGCCGGCGGTCAGGTCGACGACAAAGCCGGGTATTTTGTGCGGCCGACCGTGATCGAGTCCGCCGATCCCACCGACGCCATCTTCGACACGGAGTACTTCGGACCAATCTTGTCGATCCACGTCTTCGACGACGCGAACTTCACCTCGGCGGTGCACCAGATGGAGTCCTTCTCGCAGTACGCCTTAACCGGTGCCATCATCGCTCAGGACCGCGCCGCAATCGCGTGGACGATGGAGACGCTCCGGTTCGCGGCCGGCAACTTCTACATCAACGACAAGCCGACCGGGGCTGTCGTGGGTCAGCAACCGTTTGGTGGCGCGCGCGCCTCGGGCACGAACGACAAGGCTGGCTCCCCGGCGAACCTGCTCCGATGGACATCGCCGCGCTCGATCAAGGAGACGTTCGCTCCGCCGACCTCGTACCGCTACCCGCACATGGGCTGACAGTCGTCGCGGCGAGTGGACCAGGACTTGCCTGTGGTTGACCGGCACCCGGGGGTCTTCACTCCCGCTTGGCTCTGAGGCGTTGGTGTCGGATGGGTTGTCGGTGGGGCCATACGTGACAGCCTCCTGGTACGGAGTGGCGCGTGCCAGCGTGCGCCTACTCCCCGTCGCCCGGCACCCGGCAAGCTTCAGCTCACGAGTGAAGTGCCAGGCGGCGATGGCTCCACAACGGTCAGCAACGGGTCGATCAAGGTGGCAGCCCCGCAGGTCGTACAGCAGAATGCGCCGAGGTAGCCCGAGCCGTCGTCGACCGGCACTAGCAGCCGCTCGTCTCGGCAGTCGTCGCAGGCGCCGACGACACCAAGTGTCATCAGCAGTTCAGAGCGGTGGTCCATGTCATCCACCGTGACACGGACCGCCGACAGAATCGGGGCGACGCGCCGCCTGAAGCTCTTTATCACGAAGCTGTGATCGAGGAGTCAGTTACTCAGCCGGCAGGAGTGGTCAGTTTGGATGAGCGGTCGCGTGAGCTTGGCCTTGAGCCACTCCGCTGACGGGTGATGCTCTGAGTCGAGCGCTGCCAAGACGATGCCCACGTCGTAGTTCGAGAACCGGCGCTGAACCTCAAGAATGTCGTCCTTGACAGTGACGAGTGTCCACATCGCACGAGGGTCCGATGTCGCTGGAAGGCTCACGCTGCCCAGGTTTACGACGCGGCAACCGCCGCCGCTTTTGTCCAGCGGCTTGTGCGTGTGCCCCACGAAGATGAGGTCTGCGTCTGCATCCGCAACCGTCGTTGCGAACGCCTTGTCTGACAAGCCGTCGTGGATCCCAGGGCCATCATCCCGGCCGGGCGCAGCGTGCACGAGGAGGACGCGCGTTGCGTCGGGCAGACCGAAGCGCTGCTCAACGGGCAGCGATGCCAGCCAGTCGTAGGCGCCGACGGCTGTCAGAGCGCCCCGTGTCCATGCGAACGAGTTCTGGGCTGCGGCGAGGGTCTGAGACTCGGCCAAGGTCGCAGGGTTGTCGATGGCCGGGATCATGCCCGATACATCACCCGTCAGGACGTAGCGATCTGTGTTCCCCCGAACGAAGCGTGCGTTGGCCACCCCCATCAACCGGATGGCAGTCTGCGCTGGGTGGGGGCCGTGGGCCACCAAGTCGCCGACGATCCAGTATTCGTCCACACCCTCAGATTGGGCGTCGGCCAGAACCGCCTCAAGGGCCAAGAGGTTGCCGTGAACGTCAGAAAACACC
>JACCVZ010000300.1 GCA_013697905.1 Nocardioidaceae bacterium | reverse complement strand
GGTGAAGCTGATCTTCGCCGAAGCCGAGTCGGCTGCACTCGACCGCTTCGTCGGCGCAAACGGGGTGGCCGCCAGCGCGCTCAGCCGCGTGGAGCTTCGCCGGGTGGCGTTGCGCGCCGATCCGCGGCAGATGAGAGCCTGCGAGGACCTGCTGGCGTCCTGTTTCGAGGTTTCGCTGACACCGGCCCTGCTGGACCACGCCGGAGGCGTCGAACCGGCGTCTCTTCGCAGCTTGGACGCGATCCATCTCGCGTCGGCACTCGTCCTCGGCGACGAGCTCGAGTCTTTCGTCGCGTACGACGACCGGCTGCTGGCCGCAGCGCAGGAACTGGAGCTCACCACCCGGAGCCCACGGTAGAACAAGAACACTCGTAGCGATCCGGCCGCCGTAGTTGAGTCTGATCGGCAACGCGATGTCAGGCAGCAGCCTCGCCGTCAGGGCCGACGAGCCGCGCACGGGAAGTACCGGCCGTGTCATGTCGATGCTCGGCGGCCAGGTGGTCTGCTTCGCGGTGGGCGAGGTAGCCGGTGTCGGTGCGGCAGTCGTGGCAGACGGCGAGCGCGCGGTCCCCGAGGCGGACCACCTCCACGGCATGCGGGTGGCACGCGTCGACAGCGTGCACGTGGTCGCGTCGGTGTGCGGCCAGAGCCGTGCAGGCTGCGACTGCCCCTACGCCCATGCTTTGCTGTGTCCGCTCCATCGCTCCCACTCCTCTTATCAGGTTCGTCGCCGTACCGCGTTCGGATGTTTCTCGATTAGTCCGGAGGAATCAGACCGGCCCCAGAACGGTCCATCGTCATTCGACGTCTGCAGGCATGTCGGTGATGGCTCCACGGTGTCCGAGCAGACGCCGCAATCCGCCGCCGATGACGACATCTGTGGACGGGCGCGATGACCCAGAGGTCTGTGCACGCGCCCCCGAGATGACGATTCGTCCGACTGAGCGCGCGCCTTTCCGACCTACCTGAGTGGGACGAATCGGGAACGCGAAGCGTACGGCCAATCAAGGTAGCCGTTCATTTCACAGCGCCTACCCCTCCTCTGGCTCGAGGCGCGGATCGAAGGGGGGCAACACGTTCGCCAAACGGCTCGGACAGACTCGGCCGCGGGTCAGCTCCTTCCGAGGAGTTGAACGGTGGGCTCATCTGCTCATCGCAGCGCCTCAAAAATTGACCTCCGGTCACGGTCTACGACCCGAGTATCAACCGGCCTCTCCGCGGACCCGCAACCTGCGGCTCAGCTGGTCTGCACGCTCGAGAACACGTTGCCGCACCAGGGGACTGACCTCTGATGACGTGGCGACCGCGTTGACGCGGTCGAGGAATTCCGTACCGGCTCCCGAGATCGGGAACATCGCGGACGCCGTGACCATGGCGACGATCATGCCGGCGCCTGCAAGCGCCGGTAGCGCGGCCAGGTAACGCTCGGCGAACGGGGCGAGAAGTTCCGGTTGAGACGGCTGCCAGAACGCCAATGCCACCTCCTGCATGTTGCCCACCGGGATCTTGCGTTGGTCGACCACGACCTGCCAGGCCGCCTCCTTCGCCGCAGCGTTGGGCTGCGCCGCCTCCACCGCAAACGCTCTGAGCCAGGAGTCCGGATCGGGGTCCCTTTCACGCAGTGCCTCCACCTCCCCCTCATCGAACTGGCCCAGCGCGGCGAACCGGATGAGCGTCCGCCAGCTCAGGTCGACGTCGTCGCTGGTGAGCTCGCGCAGCGACTGCAGCTGGTCGGCGGTGACGGCGGCACGTGCGAGGCCGCGGAGAGCGACAACCCTTCGGGTATCGTCCTGCGCCATCTCCAGGCACACTTCGGCGATCGAGCCGAGCAAGTCGTCACGGTCACGATCAGGGCTCCACCGCTCCGCGCCGGTCAGCACGAGGTCGAGGAACGGCTCGACGAGCGCCTCCGTCGTCTCCTTGGCCAAGACTGCGTTGGCAGACCGCACAAACTCCCGCGCGGGGAGCTCTTCACTCACCACCATGTCCCACATGGTGACGACCGCGACGGCACGAGAGGTCGCGTCGGGCAGCTGCGCGGCCGAGTCGAGGAGCCGGGCGAGGTTGTGCTGGTCGAGGCTGACGGCCGCGAACGTCAGGTCGTCGTCGTTGACCAGCAGGAGCTCGGCCGAGTCCCCAAGGGCCGGTAGCTCCGTCGTCGCACTCTCGACGTCAAGGTCGACGACATCGGTGCGAACCAGCGCGCCGCCTTCCGGCGCGTAGACGCCGACGTGCAGCCGGTGCGGCCGGGGCAGTTCCCCATTCGGCCCCGCAGCCTGCAGCTCCCATCGAGAGTCGGCGCCCTGCGCAAGTCTCAGAGTGTCCGTACCCGCGGTGTCGAGCCAGCCTTTCGTCCAGGCCGCGAGATCGCGCCCGCTTGCCTCGCTCAGCTC
>JACCVZ010000289.1 GCA_013697905.1 Nocardioidaceae bacterium | reverse complement strand
CGGGGGGCCTCTACGGCGACCTGTACCGAACGCAGTTCAGCGCCGAGCTCGACGCCGAGGCACTGACCTCGTCGTCGTAGCCGTCTCCCGACGAAGCGTGTGCCATGTGAACAAGCCAGGTGGCTTGTCGACATGGCATCCCGGCGAACCGCCCACGGCGACTTCGCTCTCAGTTGCAGTTCAACAAGACACCGGAGGATCGGGCACCCCGCCAGCAACGGGGTGACCAAGCATGGTGAAGGCAGGGTCCTGTCCGAGCACGGCCCCTCCGCGATCAACTCGGCTACGGCGGTGAGGTTAGCCAAGCAAGGGATCACCCGCCTACCGGCACCTGAAGGTGATCCTCGGACATGACTACGGGGCAGCCCGACCAACTCCTCGCACTGCGCATTTGCTGTGTGAGCAGACCACCTGCTTTTCACATGGCACAGGCCCAGGGGTTGTGGGGCAGAATGGCCGGATGGATCTGGGTCTGAAGGATCGTGTCTACATCGTTACCGGTGCCAGTCGGGGGTTGGGACGTGCCGCCGCGCAGGTGCTCGTCGGCGAGGGCGCCAAGGTCGTCGTCTCAGCGCGTCACCAACAGGCCGTGGCTACCGCCGTCAGTGAGCTCGGCGAAGGCTCCGCGACGGGTGTCGTCGCCGACAACGCCGACGCCGCCACCGCCGCCCGGCTGGTCGCGACTGCGACGTCGGCGTACGGGCGACTCGACGGAGCGTTGATCAGTGTGGGCGGCCCGCCAACCGGGGGCGTCCTCGACATCACCGACGAGCAATGGCGCGCGGCATTTGGCGCAGTCTTCGTCGGAGCGTTGGCGGTGGCCCGCGCTGTCATCGACGCCATGGGAGACGGCGGTTCCATCGCCTTCGTGCTGTCCACGTCGGTGAAGCAGCCGATCGGCGGCCTCGCGGTGTCGAACGGGTTGCGACCGGGTCTGGCCATGGTGGCCAAGAACCTGGCCGACGAGGTCGGGCCACGCGGCATCCGGGTCAACGGGCTGCTGCCCGGCCGCGTCGACACCGAGCGGGTGCAGGAGCTCGATGCCGCCAGCGGCGACCCGGCGTCGATGCGCCGCGACCAGGAGGCGAATATCCCGCTGCGCAGGTATGGCAAGCCGGCGGAGTTCGGCCGCGCCGCAGCGTTCCTGCTGTCGCCCGCATCGGACTATGTCACCGGCGTCATGCTGCCGGTTGACGGCGGGCTCACTCGCGGGCTGTGACGGCTCGCCTGGTGCGGGCCGGTCGCGGCTGGCCGCGGTACTCCGCCCAGGCGAAGTAGCACCAGAAGCCTAAGGCCAGCGCGGCGAAGAAGAACCACTGGACGCCGTAGAAGAAGTGCGGCCCCGAGCTGAGGTCGGGCGCCTCGGCCCGGAGCGGTTCGTCGGTCGCGTTCGGCTGCTCACTGGTCAGGTCGAGGAAGCCGTCGTACACCTCGAAGGGCAGCGTCGGCGCGAGCGCGTCTGACGAGATTGCTCGCACCGTCCCGTCCTGCGGCTCGACCTCGTCGCCGTCGTCGGCATTGACGCGCACCCACCCGGTCACTTTGACATGACCTGCGGGCGGGGCGGGGAGCTGGGGCGTCTCAGCGTTGTTCTCAGTGGCGACCCAGCCACGGTCGACGAGCAGAGCGATCCCGGAGGCGGTGATCAGGGGTACGACGACGTCGACGCCTGGGGAACCGTTCCGGGTGCGGTAGGAGACCACCACCTGCCGCTCCGCGTCATAGCTGCCATCGGCCTTCACAACGCGCCACTGGTCGTCCTCGGTGGGGGGCGCGTCAGGGCTGAGCACGTCCGAGACCGGCGCGGCGTCGCCTTCGAGGTTGCTCCTGGTGACCTCGTTGCGGTCGATGCGCTCGTGGTAGCGACGAAACTGCCACAACCCCAGCTCCACGCAGGTGACTCCGATGACCACGACGGCGAGGAGCAGACCGAGCCAGCGGCGGGAGAGAAGGAATCGCAACACAGCGCTTCCAAGATAGCCCCGTGTCCGACGGCGACCGACACGTTGGTTGGCCGAGCCCGTAGGCTGGGGGGCGTGGACAGACCCCAGGACGCGACCATGCTGCTCGACCGCTACGGTCGGGCGGCCACCGACCTGCGGGTCTCATTGACCGACCGATGCAATCTGCGGTGCTCGTACTGCATGCCGGCCGAAGGTCTGGACTGGCTGCCCACCCCCGAGGTGCTAACCGATGACGAAGTGGTCCGCCTGATCGACATCGCCGTCACCCATCTCGGTGTCTCCGAGGTGCGGTTCACCGGAGGTGAGCCGTTGATCCGCCGAGGTTTCGCCGACATCGTCGCGCGGACGGCCCGGCTGCGTCCCCGCCCCCAGATGGCCGTCACCACCAACGGGCTCGGTCTGGACAAGGTCGCGGGCGCGCTTGCCGCGGCCGGCCTTGACCGCGTCAACGTCAGCCTCGACACGATCCGCCCCGACACGTTCATGGCGATCACTCGCCGTGACCGGTTCCACGACGTCGTCAAGGGTCTGGCGGCCGCGGCTGACGCCGGCTTGACGCCGGTGAAGATCAACGCGGTGTTGTTGCGTGGTCACAACGAGGACCAGGCGCCTGAACTGCTGCGCTGGTGCATCGAGCGCGGATACGACCTGCGCTTCATCGAGCAGATGCCTCTCGATGCCCAGCACAGCTGGAGCCGGGAGCAGATGATCACTGCTGACGAGATCCTTGCCTCCCTCCGTTCCGAGTTCGATCTCAGCGACCATCCCGACGATCGCGGCAGCGCGCCAGCCGAGCTGTTCGTCGTCGACGGCGGACCGTCCACCGTGGGTGTCATCGCCTCGGTGACGCGGCCCTTCTGTGGGGACTGCGACCGGGTCCGGCTCACCGCGGACGGTCAGGTCCGCAACTGCCTCTTCGCGCGCGAGGAGTCCGACCTTCGCACGGCGATCCGCACCGGTGCGTCCGACTCCGAGCTTGCCGACCGTTGGCGGATCGCGATGTGGTCCAAGCGCCCAGGCCACGGTATCGACGACGAATCTTTCCTCCAGCCGGTGCGTTCGATGAGCGCCATCGGAGGCTGACGTGCGCGGTTTTGCAGCCGCCTGAGTCGCCGCCATCGGCCGCACAGCCGGAGACGTCAGTCGCGCGCGACGGGTTCGCTGTCGCGCAGGAAGCCGCGGGCGGCCAAGAACTCTGACAAGGATCGTGCGTGTTGGT
>JACCVZ010000280.1 GCA_013697905.1 Nocardioidaceae bacterium | reverse complement strand
GAGCTGTCCACCGGCGACCCCCTGATCATCACTCGGGAGATGCACGTCGAGGTGCAGTTCTCGCTGCTGGCCAAGCCTCTGACCAGGACGGGCGACGTGCGCAGGGTCGCCACCCACCCGCATGCCGAGGCGCAGTGCCGACGCTGGTTGGCCACTCACCTTCCCGACGCGGAGATCCTGCTGGAGGCTTCGACGGCGCAGGCGGCTGCGCTGGTGGCGGCGGCCGACTCGCCGTACGACGCCGCCATCGCCGCCCCGATCGCCGCCCAGACCTACCGGCTCGCGACGCTGGCGACGGCGATCGCCGACCGGGCCGGGGCGGTGACCAGGTTTGTGCTCGTGTCGCGGCCGGGTACGCCACCCGGACCGACGGGCGCGGACAAGACGTCACTCGTGGTGTTCATCCGCGACAACCACCCTGGCGCGCTGCTCGAGCTGTTGGAGCAGTTCGCCGCACGGGGGGTGAACCTGACCCGGATCGAGTCTCGCCCGACCGGTTCGGCCCTCGGCAAGTACTGCTTCTCGATCGACGCCGAAGGCCACGTCGCCGACGCCCGGATGGGTGAGGCGCTGATGGGCCTGCGGCGCACCTGCGCCGACGTACGGTTCCTGGGTTCGTATCCCCGGGCGGATGGTGCCGTCACCGACGTGAGCCGCGGCACGTCCGACGCCGAGTTCGCCGCCGCGTCGGCGTGGTTGAAGGCCCTGCGCCAGGGTTGATCGCAGCCGCCGTGCCGCCCGGCCAGCCGGTGCACGTTGGCGGCATCCGTAGAACACTGAAGCGATGAAGACCTGGTGGAAGACCGCGCCGGCCGCTGCACTTGCGGCCGTCGCCGCTCACGACCTGTTGCAACGCAAGCACGCGATCCTGCGCAACTTCCCGGTGGTCGGGCACGCCCGCTTCTGGTTGGAGTCCATCGGTCCCGAGCTGCGCCAGTACATCGTGGCGGGCAACGACGAGGAGCGGCCGTTCAGCCGCGACCAGCGGCGGTGGGTCTCGTCGCGCTGATGGAGACGAGTGACGAGACCGAGGTGCGCACCGAGGGGCCGCCTGAGATCGCCGTGGAAGGCACCCACGGCGACGTGATGGCCGGTGACGAGTCCCGTCCCGGATGAGCAGCCCGCCAGACGCCGTACGACTGCTGCTGATGTCCGACACTCATGTGCCGAAACGAGCCAAGGATCTGCCACCGGAGCTCTGGGAGGCGGTGGATGGCGCCGACGTGGTCATCCACGCAGGCGACTGGGTCGTGGTCGATCTTCTCGACGTCCTCCAGGCTCGGGCGGCAAGGTTGGTGGCAGTCTTCGGCAACAACGACGGCCACGAACTTCGGACCAGGCTGACTGAGGTGGCTCACGTGGAGTTCGCGGGCGTCCACCTGGTCGTGGTCCATGACACGGGACCGGCGGCAGGGCGCGAACGGCGTTGTGAGGACCTCTATGGGGACGCCGACGTCCTCGTCTTCGGGCACAGTCACATCCCCTGGGACACCACGACCGCACGCGGCTTGCGGCTACTCAACCCCGGCTCGCCGACCGACCGACGGCGCCAACCGGCCTGCACCTTCATGACCGCGGTGGCTCACGAAGGCGTCCTCGACACCGTCACGTTGCACCGGCTGCCGCTGCCGAGTCGGTGAGCCGGGCCGACCGTCAGCCGGCGCTACTGATTGCTGCGGGCGAATCCGATGGCCTCGTCCTCCTCAGGGGACAGCTGTTGGTTTGCCGACCAACCGGCGATGTTCTTGGCGTAGGTTCGGGAGTCGCTCCGGCCGTGGATCGAGGTGAGCACCACTCCGTCACCGCTGTCGTCGAGCAGCGCCATTGACCACGAGAGGTGGCCGCCCATGTCGCCGAAAGCGTCGTACCGGACAACGGCGAGGTGGCGCAGCGAGCTGGCCACATCGGCTTGCAGGCCCTGGAGCGCGGCAGTGACCTCGTCGGTTGACAGCGGTGCCGTCTTACGCGGCCGTGGCGGACTGAGCTTGCGCGCCGTTGTCCGGCGGCGTGACCGGCCGGCCCGCAGGAATGCCGCCAGCGCCAGCACGAGCGCCACGAGGGCGAGCACCAGCGCGAGCAGGACCAGCCGGCTCAACGTCTCCTTGTCCCACGGCACGCGAGGAGCCTAGCTGCGCTGACGCCGCCCCTGCCCCCCGCTACCTGACCCGCCCCAGATCACGTTGACCCGCCACTTATGCACGTTGACCCGTCACATATTCACGTTGACCCGTCACTTAGCGCGTTGACCCGGCCGAGCGCGAGCTGTCTTGGTGCAAACGACCCCAGCATTCTTGACGGGTCAACGCGCATTCTTGACGGCTTAACGGGGGCGTGAGCGGGGGACGCGGACCAGCAGCCGGCCGGCCTCGATGTCGGCGCGGATCTGCGTGCCGGCTCCGACGATGTCACCGTCCAGCTGCCGCGGTGTGCTGTGCGCCGCGGTGATCGTGACGGACGTGCCGGTGAACCGGTCGAGCCGGTCATCGGTACGCCGGTGCCGTGTCATCACTCGCAGAATCAACGACACCCAGCCGAAGAGACGGCGCGGCGCGATCACCACGACGTCGAGGACGCCATCGTCGATGAGGGCGTCCGGTAGCAGCGGAATGCCTGCCTGCAGGCTGCCCACGTTGCCGATGACGACCGTCCGCGCCCGGCGGCGTACCGCCTCGGTGCCGTCGATGCTGATGTCGACCCACACCGCCGGATAGCGCAGCTGCTTGGCACCGGCGAGGACGTACGCCGGCCAGCCGATCCTGGCCTTGAGCGCGTCCGGTGCGCCGGCCATAATCGCCGCGTCCAGCCCGAGGCCTGCCATCACCACGAACCTGGTGGGGGCGAGGTCGTCACCCTCGATCCTGACGATGTCGATCGCTCTGTCCTGACCGTGGAGCACCGTGTCGAGCGCCAGGTCGTGCGGAAGCGGCAGCCCCAGGTTGCGGGCGAGCAGGTTGCCCGTGCCGGCTGGAATGACTCCTACCGGGACGCCGGTTCCGGCCATCTCGCTACAGACCACGCGTACCGTACCGTCGCCGCCGGCCGCCACCACGACGTCGGCACCAGCCGCAACCGCCGCGCGCGCCATCGACGCCCCTGCGTCGTCGACGGTGGTCTCGAACCACAGCGGATCGTCGTATCCGGCTGCGGCCACCGCGACGTTGACCCTCACCTTGAAGGGGTCGGCGTCGATCTTGATCGGGTTGAGGATCACCGCGAGCACCTTGCGGTCCTCAGGCACCGACGACAGCGGACGCTCGTAGGAAGCCACCCGGTCGGTGCTGACCACGCCGAAGATGGCCGACGTCACGAACACCACGAGCGCCCCCAGCAGCCATCCGGCGACGACGTCGCTGGGATAATGCGCGCCGACGAAGACGCGGTCGACTCCCACTAACCCGGCAACCGTCAGCCAGACGACCGTCAACGCTGCGCGTAATCGTGGAGGCTTCACCCGCTGCAGCGTGAGCACGACCAGCACGCCCGTCGCGGTCGCGATCGTCGTCGCATGGCCGGAAGGGAACGCCCACGTGGTCAGCGACTCCGACGCCATGGCCGGACGTGGCCGATGCACGAGGAACTGGTATGCCGCCCTCACCGCCAACGCGGTGATGACGGTGGCGGCGATCCAGGTCGCGGTCATGGTCTGCCGCCGTACGACGAACCAGAGAGCCAGGGCCAACGAAACCAGCGCCACCCATCGTGGTTCGGTCGCCGTCGCCACGAGGTGGAAGAACCGGGCCCAGCTCGTCCCTCGCACGGAGTCGGTAGCCGCCTGCACGACATCGAGGTCGAACGCGGCGAGCCAGCCGACGTGGGTCGTGACGAGCACGGTCAAGATGACTAAGGGCGCGGCGATTCCCGCGGCGATCAGGGCCGCGCGTCGCTCGGCCTGGGAGTCAGTCACGTCTCGGCTCGTCGGGGTTCGATGGGCGGGACGCTGTCGCCCGCGCGGAGCTGCCCCAGTGGTCTGCGCCCAGTATGCCGATAACTCGGTCGAGGCACCCCACGTGGCTCGATACCCTGGGCGGTGTGATTGACCTGCGCATCCTCCGCAACGACCCCGAGCTCGGACGCGAGGCCCAGCGACGCCGCAGGGAGCCGCCCGAGCTGATCGACGAGATCCTGCGCGCCGACGAGTCCCGGCGCGCGTCGATAGCCACGTTCGAGCAGCTGCGCGGCGAGCAGAAGACGATGGGCAAGAAGGTCGCCCAGGCCCACGGGGACGACAAGGCCGCGCTGCTGGCGCGGACGAAGGAGCTGTCGGTACGCGTCAGGCGCGCAGAGGCCGCGCAAACCGCGGCCGAACAGTCGTTCCACGACGCCATGAAGCTGCTGCCCAACCTTGCCTCTCCCGAGGCCCCGGCCGGCGGCGAGGACGACTACGTCGTGCTCGAGCACGTCGGGGAGCCGCGAGACTTCGCCGCCGAGGGGTTCGAGCCGCTCGACCACGTCGAGCTCGGCAAGCGCCTTGGTGCGATCGACATCGAGCGCGGCGCCAAGGTCTCCGGTGCCCGCTTCTACTACCTCACCGGGCCCGGCGCCGATCTGGAACTCGCGCTCGTCAACATGGCCATGGACCAGGCAAGGGGCGCTGGCTTCACCACGATGATTCCTCCGGCGCTGGTCAAGCCGCTCGCGATGGAGGGCACGGGCTTCCTCGGTCAGGCGGCTGGCGACGTCTACCGACTGCCCGAGGAGGACCTCTACCTTGTGGGTACGTCGGAGGTCCCGTTGGCGGCGTACCACTGCGACGAGATCCTCGACGCCGCCACGCTGCCCCGGCGGTACGTCGCGTTCAGCCCCTGCTACCGCAAGGAGGCGGGCTCTTACGGCAAGGACACCCGAGGCATCTTCCGGGTGCACTGGTTCGACAAGGTGGAGATGTTCACGTATACGACGCTGGAGGAGTCGTTCGAGGAACACCAGCGGTTGCTCGGCTGGGAGAAGGAGTGGTTCGACAAGGTCGAGCTGTCCTACCGCGTCATCGACACTGCCGCCGGTGACCTCGGACTGTCGGCGCAGCGCAAGTTCGACTGTGAGGCGTGGATCCCGACGCAGGGTCGCTACCGCGAGCTGACGTCGACCTCGAACTGCACCGAGTTCCAAGCCCGCCGGCTCAACATCCGCGGTCGCTTTGAGGACGGCATCCGGCCGCTCGCCACGCTCAACGGCACCCTCGTCTCCATGGCGCGGACCATCGTGGCGATCCTCGAGACGCACCAGCAGGCCGACGGTTCCGTGCGAGTGCCCACGGCACTTCAGCCTTATCTGCAAGGGCGCACCACCTTGGAACCCGTGCGGTGACAGCGCCCCGTCTGGTCGCGCTCGACATCGACAGGACGCTCGTCGACGCCCAGGAGCACATCCGGCCGCAGGTGATCGAAGCTGTCCGCCGCGCCCATTCCGCCGGGGTGCACATCGTCCTCGCGACCGGCAGGGCGATGTTCGGCATCACCGGCCTTCTCGATCGGCTTGACCTGCACGACGGGCACTGCGTGGCGAGCAACGGCGCGGTCACCTTTACCTACCACCCGGTGGAGATCACCTCCGCGACCACCTTCGATCCGGCGACGGCGGTGCGCACCGTGCTGGAAGCGGTGCCTGACGCGCTGGTGGCGGTGGAGGTCGTCGGCCGCGGCTACCGCACCAACGCAAAGTTTCCCACCGGCGAGATCCGTGGTCAGATGTGGATCGAAAGCCTCGACGACCTGGTCGCGGCGCCCGTCACCCGCGTCATCATCCGCGACCCGTCGTCGTCGGCTGAGCAGTTTCTCAGCCTGGCCGGTCGGCTCGGACTGCACGGCATCAACTACTTCGTCGGCTACACCGCCTGGCTCGACCTCGCAGCCGCAGGCGTGTCCAAGGCGTCGGGGCTGTCGAAGGTCGCCGCCGAGCTAGGCGTCGTACCGGACGACGTCCTCGCCGTCGGTGACGGACGCAACGACGTGGAGATGCTCGAGTGGGCCGGGCGCGGTGTCGCGATGGGTCAGGCGCCCGACGAGGTGAAGGCCGTCGCGGACGCGGTCACCGGTCGTTGGGACGAGGACGGTGTCGCGCAGGCACTGGCCGACTGGCTGTGACGCGAGGCGGCCCCTGCGCAAGCGGTGCAACCACGTCAGGTTT